>DAOM01000314.1 GCA_002501855.1 Candidatus Nitrosopolaris nunavutensis | reverse complement strand
TGATAAATTGGATTGAAGCGAGCAGAGGATTTTATGAAAATGCAATCAAAGCTAATGAGCATTGGCTCAAAGCATTCTGGGGTCCTTCGTTAAGGGCAGCGGGCCTAGAGCGAAAAGAAACAGCAAAAGTAGAATAGTCTATCACCTATCAGAACCGGAACAATACATGTCAAGAAATAATCGAAAAAATTATCAGGCGTTGCCAGCCGACGAGCCGCTGGGCGCATTGGAGCCGGTTGCTTACTTTAATGGTGCGATGCCTACCGGCGTGACCGTGTCGCAACAAGGACGCATCTTCGTCAACTTTCCGAAGTGGGGCGACGACGTACCATTCACGGTCGGCGAAATTCGTGGCGGCGAAGCGCGAGCCTATCCGAATCAGGCGATAAATGAGACTGACACGAACGATCCTGCGGCTACACTCGTGTCGGTGCAGTCTGTAGTAGTCGATCCCGCAGACCGCCTGTGGATTCTCGATACGGGCAGCCCTCTGTTCCAGCCGACCCAGTATGGTGGGCCGAAGCTGGTCTGCGTCGATCTTAGAACGGATCAGGTCGTCAAGATGATTCTCTTCTCACAGGAGGTAGCTCTGCCAACCACTTACCTCAACGACGTCCGTTTTGATCTACGGCGCGACAATGAAGGTATGGCATTCATCACTGACTCGTCGCAGAAGGGACCGAACGGAATCATCGTCGTTGATTTAGCGTCCGGTGACAGCTGGCGCAGACTCCACGACCATCCCTCGACGAGGGCAGAGGATCTGTAAACCTTTCTCCCGGTTGTTGAAGGACGACCGTTCCTGGAGCGTCAGCCGAACGGATCGATAAAGGCGGGTGCTAGTATGGGCGCGGACGGTATTGCGATCAGCTCAGATGGAACGCGTCTATACTACTGCCCACTTGGTAGCCGTAAACTCTACAGTGTGGAAACAGAAGCTCTTGCGAACCGGTCGCGCGCGGACCGAGACGTCAGCGCCACCGTGACTGACGAAGGTGACAGGGGCGGCGCATCTGACGGGCTTGAATCAGACGCGGCCGGGAATATCTACTCGACTAACTATGAACACAATGCGATCCTTCGCCGACGTCCAGATAGGGAGTGGGAGACAGTAGTGCACGATCCACGCTTGTTGTGGCCGGACACGCTTTCGCTCGCAGCTGATGGGTATCTATACGTCACAGCTAACCAGTTGCACCGCCAGGCACGGTACCACCAAGGACAAGACCTGCGCCAAAAACCATACACTCTGTTTCGAGTCCGGATCGACGTTCAGCCTATCCTGCTGCGATAAGCTTCCAGCACCCATTCAGGGCTATCGTATGGTACGCCATTTTTTAAATAAATTCAAATGGCGTCAGCGTTAATTCAAAATGCTATAATCCTTCTCCCATAGCGAGTACTAACAGCAGTGAAGTACATGTAATACCGCCGAAAATTGTAATGAACTATGCTAGAAAAGAGTATCAAGGTGAATTATCTGATTCTAAATTCAGAGGAGAAATAATTAGTGAGCTTCATATTCCCCACAAAAAATCTAACTGCAAATCTTCTTTCTAAAGTGGTACAGATAGAAAGAAATTCTTGTGTTCAATTCGCAATTAAAGGAACTCCTAGAATACTTCCACCGAGTAGTTTAGCTGTAACTGCATATACTAATAACAATGGAACTGCGATAAAAGTACTAGGTGCCGTAAATTCTAACAGAACAATATTTAGATTCATAATAGAGATTCATGACAGCCCCGGCTGCGGACAGACTCGAAGAGATTGCGCTCAGCTGTGATAGCTGAGAGTATTGCCAATACACTAGGAGCAAGGAATATAGTTGTCGAGACAGTATTCATAACTGACTTTAAATTCTCACAATCATTTGCTGCTCAGGTAGAATCAAAAGTAGTAGCGTTCCAAACGTTTCTAACAGAACAAAATAATCTACTAGCTATACAGGTAGTTGCAAACCAGACAGTTGTTCAGGCTCAGGCATCAGCAAGAGCAAATGTAGCCAGAGCTAGCGGTGAATCTCAGGCAATCAGGATCATTACTGTACAGTTAAAACAAAGTCCAGAGTATCTTCAGTGGCTATCAATTAACAGGTGGAACGGACAAATGCCTTATGCTCTTTCCAGCACCATTTTAGTATCTTCGCACGTACCGGCAATCTGAGTGTTGTGTTCGTACTCATTAGCGAAGGGCAGCAACGGAGAACCAAATTCATTTTCCAGAGTGTGCCTGAGGTCCAAATAGGTTAAGAAGATGTTTCTTAGCTAAATCTATTTGACCTTGCGATATTAGTTTCAATAATTCTTCGATATCATTTCGATCTATAATAACAACACCAGTATCTTTGGCATGCTCTATCGATGATGTGCAGTCCACAGAAGAAAATATTGTTGGAATAAAGGTACTACCTATTTTCAAGTTAATCTGATTTGCGGTATTTCTTATTTTGTCAATAGCATCATTTGTAGGAACAGACGTCGTACAATCTACCATCAAGGAGAATCCATGACTAGTGTTGTATGCTATGATATCTGCTGCATACCTATCTTCATAGTATATCTTTTCATCAGTTTTATTAACTCCACCTAACTGAATGGGCAGAAATTCGAGGAGAGCTAATAACCATGCTGTTGATACCTCTTGCTTTTTATTATCTTAAGAGAGCATATAATCTCGTAAATTTTTTCCTGCACCAAAATGAGTGAAAGCTTGGGGCAATGGAAATTTTCTCTCATCAACGCTAGGCGATTCCAAGATCTCTGAACCTGTATCATACGACAGTCCCAATACTTCTAACGACTTATGGACGACTTCTACTTCTAGATGATCATTTGGCAACATCGCTGAAATCATTGGCAATGCTATCTTAGTCATATCTTCAGAGGAAGATTGAATATGTTCTTGCAACTGGAATTCTCTACGTTCTACCATGTTTCCATCGCGAAGAATCTTTACTATTGCTAAACATCCTGATAATAACGATCTGTGGATACTATACTTCGCTAGAAATTTTTCTTTTTCATCAGATGGTACAGCAAGTCTCTTGCAATAGACTGGAAATATCAGTAAAACATTATTTGGATTTCTCAGGGAATCAGGAGTTGCATCAAGCCAAGAGTGGATCTCGCTTAATCTTGTCCCTTGTTCTTCCTCGGTAACTTGGAGTATGTGACGAGTAAAGGATTCAGGGTTTTCAGGCATAGTCGTGAATACCATTTTATGGATATATCCACATCTTTGGCCAGACGTAGTGTATAGCTGATCGTTCCCTATCTCCTTTTGAAAAATCTCCTGAAAGTCAGCACCAGCTAGCTTTGTACGAACTCCATTAAGAATCACCCAGCCATTTTTTATTTCAGATAAGATGGCATCTAAATATTGCACATCAGTATTTTGAAAGACTACTTTAAATTTCTCACTTGTTATGGGGCCTAATTTGCTTTGTTTTATCTCCTGACTTTGTTTTAGCTCTGTTTTGCTATCTTTTGTCAAAAGCACTTTTAGCACAATACTATACCATACGGACTCCGCTTTTGATTTAGCTAAGAC
>DAOM01000109.1 GCA_002501855.1 Candidatus Nitrosopolaris nunavutensis | reverse complement strand
TGTTTGGAAACATACAAGAAACTTGCAGGAGTATACGGTTCTAATATTTCGGAGATTGGGCTACCATCAGAAGTTGTAAATGTAAATTTTTTCTTTATAGACATCGTAAGCCTTTCAGATCCTTCGTTATCTGTCAAGAAGCAAATAGAAAAGATCGGGATCCTAAACAAAATAATCGGTTCTTGCGAAACCTATTTTAAAACACCTAAGGACAAGAAGATTATTCTACCAACAGGGGACGGGATGGCAATAGGTTTTTTGGTAAGTCCAGAGTCACCGTTTCAGCTAAGCATTGAACTTCACCGAAAACTTCGAATTTACAATCGCGGTAAGTCCAATGAAGATATAATGGGTGTCAGAATCGGTTTAAGTTCTGGTCCTGTGTTTATAGTCAACGATATAAACAATAATCAGAATGTATGGGGTCCTGGAATAATACTTGCTCGTCGCGTTATGGATATAGGTGATAACTTCCATATATTGCTGGCAGATCGACTTGCTGAGGAGTTGATAGGGCTCAAAGATGAATATAGAACAACTATAAAATATGTTGTCGATTACCAGGTCAAGCATGGTCAAAGAATTAAGTTATACTCGGCATTCTCCAAAGAATTCGGAAACCCTCAGCAACCAACAAAGGTTGATCCTTTCTATCGATAAAAAACAATCTCTCGTTATGAGTTGAATGAAAAGCCTATGAACAAGTAGGACAGTTCATTTAAGTAGGATAAGATATATTGAAACCATTCGTTGTTTTGTAAATTTGGTAGCATTACTTTGGTCTGAATATAAAGATAGGTTGTGAATCTTCTTATAGTTCAACAGCATTGTTAACTGTCCACATTCGTTACACTTTCAATATCTTGCACAATGTTCTAGCGCTTCAGCTTCCCAAAATGATAAGCGTGAGAATCCCAAAGTAAACATGATTATGCTAGACTTGGCTCGATAGTATGAAAAGTTTTTATCTTTTTTAGCGTATAACGATCTCATCTGCAGATTCTGTTTCTAGAGGCTAAACTGATATAATTGAAAGTGAGCTGTTAAGAATCCTGGCGACCGGTTGAATAATGTCTCAGCTGGGGATCGATGAAATTTGAAATTGTTGAGCCATAAGCATTGCTGCCAACGTTTCATCTTACTATCCTTTTTTTGTTGGGATAGCGCTATTAGCAAAAAATCGTTTGGCCGTGTAAGTTTGTGATAATTGAGGCTCAGCGTTTAATTCAAATTTGTTGCTTTGAGTACCTTTCGCATTTTTGATTTTATCTGATTTCATATTCTGCTGGTGGTGATCTTCTTCGTGACGCAAAGGACGAATTAATTACACAAAGAACATTTGCCATATAGAAAGGGTTTTCCACAATTCGCAACTCCACAACTATATAATATTCCACATGTTCTACATTGATGTAGACAAACATACTCTGTAAGTTTGTCTTGGCACTTCGTATAGTTCGATTCCTTGAGCTTCAAGCTCTCCGTGGTAGTACTAGTAATAGTATAGTGCTTTTGAATCAGTCTTTTTCCCTTATCCGTCACTGCCAATTCACTCAAATTATTTTCTTCTAAATAGCCGTCATTCTCTAGAAAAGATATCCACATTGAGATTAGCTGTAAATCGCCATCAAAGTTGTCCCATAGTATTTCACTTTTAGCGTGCCCTTCTGATATGCCTTTTAGAATGTAGATTGCATCCTTAAACCCTGATGAATGATTAATGGTTTCCTGGTTGAATGGCTTTTTTCTTGTGTAATACAACTTATTCGTAGCCTTTGTCAAAGTTTCTACCTAGAATGTTATTGCTATTGAGCGATAAAAAAATGTAGGAAAAAAATCCTATATTTTTGGTTATGTATGGCAATTTACACCTAATATTGACATGATAATGGTAAAGAGCGATAATTTTGCAGTTGAGCGTCAACCACTAATGACTGTTTTTTGCACATAAAATCAATATGCAATTAAACCACATTTCTTATAGGTTTTTTATCATGTGCTATCACAGGTCGATGTAATAGTTGCTTTAGATCTATCGATGCCGTTAATGTACCTCATAATAACCTTGTAACGTCTGTTATGATTTGAATCTGTTCTGCGAATGCAGTTGATCTATTTTACGTAGAGTTCTGTGTTTGATTATCTAATCAGGCCGGCCCTCCTCAGTAATTATCAAGTCAGCGTTAAATTGGTTTTCAAGAGCTGATAATAGGCACTTTTATTGCTAAAAATGAGTCATAACATTCTAACGAAAATGATTTTTGACGAAAAAACCTAGGCGTCTAACTTATAGTATATTGCATAGGCGCCAAATAGATTGGGTTTGCCTGAAAATGAACCTACTTGAAAGTGAATAAACAAGAAATGAACCTACCAGGGGAAATAATCCTCAGTAGTAACCGAATCGCCTTTTATGATGCCATTTTTATTGTTTGATAAGAGATGACAATCCCACCAGACAAGATGTGCGAAACATGTAAAGGTACCGGTATGACAGCTACAAAATCAAGACTTTGCTTCGATTGTCATGGTACAGATAAGAAGAGTAAACTTATCCCCAAACACTAACTGTTAGTGGTTTAATTATTACAGAAAAGCATTTGAAATTTGCAAGAGTCGATATAAGCGATACTGACTTCTCCTAAGTGTATATTCAGTAA
>DAOM01000096.1:9720-14561 GCA_002501855.1 Candidatus Nitrosopolaris nunavutensis | reverse complement strand
TTGCTATCTGTTTTTGTCATGGGGGGATTATGCTGTAGAAATAAAAAAAGGAGAATGAAATAATAAAATGGTATGTAAGGGAATATGCGTACGTCATAAGGCAATGAGGCCAGTTGGCGTTGCTCGATATTCTAGTGGGCAGAAACGATGCCAAATATGTGAGATCTTCTTAGAATGGGACGGGTTATGGTGCCCATGCTGTGGTTATAGATTAAGGACTAGGCCACGAAACTTGAAATATAAGACTGAATTGCGAGCAAGAAATGAAATAGATAAAAGTAAATCGTTAGCTGTGTACGAGCAGCCGCCTTTCCAAGGTAATCAAAAACATATAGCTCACAAAAGAAAACATTAAGTGTGTTAAGGTCGAAGTTATCACCTAATAAATGAATATCCTTAGCAGTGATAGGAATGTACCGATGGCAGTATTGCAACAAGATCTTTGATCCTTAACCTTGGATTAGTTCAACAATACAGATCGCAGGTTTTCTTATTGCAGGAATTATTTCATTATCTCTTTTCATATTGGTGGAAAAAGGATCAATATCGCCACTGGTTGACTTTGGCCTGAAGTTGAACAAGAGAATGCCAAATTAATTTTTTCTTGACTAACGTCACATGTTGTTCTACGTATCATAAATACAGATGGATCACGAATAAGTGAATCTTCTATTAAGTTATGCATTTCATTATAGACAGAATTGATACTTTTAGAGTCGAGAAAGACAATCAGCATACTCTTTTATAAGCAGCATCCTTCCCAGTTTCTTCTAAATATGAATATCTAATAACAATAACAAGAATAGCTACTACAACATGAGGAGTAGCAGACAATGAAAATGGGCACACGATGTCCTATTGTAAGTGGTTTCCTCAGCTAGTCTATTATTCTATCACTGCGACCAATTTACCTTTCGACAGGTTTTCCTCCATGTAACGATGCGCGTCTACAATCTCGTCAAAGTGGAAGACTTTATCTAGGTTCACATGGTAGCGTCCCTTAGCTACACCGTCCACAATACGCTCCAAAGCTTTTGTGCTACTAGCAGCTGTTATAGTTTCACTTTTATACACAGTGAGTTTGACTGTGGAAGGTATAGCTAATATTGGCTCGAAATTTTTTATTGTCCATTCGTTTCCGAGAATACCAGTATTACAGACTATTCCTTTCGGTGCAGCAGCGTGTAATGAGTCAAGCAGCGTTACTGTTCCAATCAACTCCAGAACACAATTAACGCCACCACCACTATCAGGAAAAAGCTGTTTTACTTCTGAAGCGATCTGGCCATTGTCCATAATGACATAATCGGTGCCGTTATTGTTTAATGCATCTATTTTGTTCTTGTTTCGAGTAGTAGCAACAATGGTTAGACCCAGATCCTTGGCAATAGAGATGGCTGCCATTCCCACGGAAGAAGTACCACCACGGACTAACAGAGTCTGCCCAGATTTTACATCCATTGCTTCAACTAGCGATCCCCAAGCAGTCAGGAAGGTCTCTGGAATTGCAGCCAGAGTTTCCCAAGGAAGAGTCGAAACATTATTCTTCAATGGAATAACCTGCTTAGCTGGAACTAGTGTATACTCTGCGTAGCTACCATCGTATTGGCGCCCCATTCCACCCATTAGCGCTGTAACAGTCTGACCAACTATAAAACCTGTATCTGGTGGCGCAGCTTCAACCATGCCGACACACTCTATCCCAAGTATACGAGGGAATTTGACATCAGGAGAATGTCCCTGTCGTGTGAACATCTCCGAACGGTTTAGCCCAAATGCTTTCACTCGGATTAAGATCCAACCTGGACGCAATTCTGGGGTTGGAACTGTACGAACTTGCAGAACTTCAGGACCACCTGCCCTCTCAACAACAATTCCTTTCATAATTTATTTCAGTCCTGTATAGTATAGTATGAGGGTACTGTAACTTATTAAATGGTAATGATCCCTAATTTACGGTTTACCGTCTAAGCAATTAAGCATACCTATTAAATAATAGTTCACCTAGATTCCATTTTAAATAAAATGGCGATTTAGTAAAATGACTATTGAAATTTGTACCATCCTTGAGTAATTCTTCATTTCTTTGAATCTCAATGCGTTCTAATCTATCAATGAAGGTAGTACCGTCTAAAGCCATATACAAATCATAGCTAATTATATGGTCTTTATTATGATGTAGAATAAGTATGAATGGATTGAATTCCTGATGCAATTGGCGTTTTCCAACATGCTTTGACCTCTGGAGATCGCTGAGCACTTCGAAAATTATCCCAAAGTATGAAATAGCATTCTTAAGAAATGCTTTCAATTCTGATATCTCTTTTTGATATATACCATAAGAATCATCATTCCATTCTAGATAATAATTGCCAATCTCTATCTTAGGTTTTTCATAATTCTTAGGTATAAGGTGTTCTTTTACTACGGGTTCTGGAATTTCCAAGAATTTCGTAATCTTCTATCAAGTACATAAACGCTGGGTTTAGAAGTGTATATCTGCTTGTTTCTTTCAAATTTTGGACTGGTTCCAAAACCCAGTTTTATTTGTCCACGATGTCACGTAAATACTCCTTCCAGACGCGGGCTATCCTTCTACGTTCTGGTCTATTTTGCTCACGGGAATCATCTTTCCAAATGTTTTAATCCATTCATACTTTTAACAAAGAAATCATTCCGGTGACGTGTATCATTGTTATTCTGTCTGTCTGTCTCTGTTATACTGACGTTCTTACTACCTGACGTTCCTGAATAAGAGTAAGAGTTAACAACCATCATGTCAAGTAGCTTCATAAATGATATATTTGATGGTATTACTCGCTTTGCCAGAAGACATTTCTCATTCTCACGCCTCATAACTATGAGTTCACTATCGATGCGCGCAAAGAAAGCAAGTAAACAAGTTGAAGCTAAGTAGTAACTCTAAGCTACTTATTATCATAACAGTAGCAATAATAGCCATACTGGCATTCCTATCAGGCAATATTAAGTATATGATCACAATAGACGGATCTGACTCTGAATATATCGATAACTCCATTTGCTTTGGAAATATTATTTCCTGCTAATCTTGCTCTTCTTGCTTATTCACTAATGTTTGTACTCTAGTGTCCGTCGAATATTGCGGAGTATGTCAAGATTTCTAATTATTATCTACTTTAGGGGTGCTCGTTTTTCCACACATGAATTCTGTACTGTAACAATTATGAGTCTATCAACAGAATCCGCCATTTCAAAAATTCTAATCAGAAACCTGTCACGTTTACACTATTAAATTTCGTCAGATTAGTAGGATTTGCGGAACAAGATATTTTTGCTGTTATTTTATTTTGTCCGTGCTTTATAGCAGCATAGTTAGGAGTAATAGCATACCGCCAGCTAGAATAGTCCGTTGTCCCACTATGGCCTGTCGCTAGCGCCTTCTGATACGGTTTTGCACCATTAAGTAGAATTGAAACTGTACAACCAGTATTCGTCTTATCTACTGCTGGCGGTGATGCTATCCCTGATACCACGATATTGCCACTAACTGGAAGCTGCTGACCTTTATGAGGAGAGGTAATTTTTACAGAGGGTAGATTTTTTGCTGGTAAGGGTGATTATGATAGAGCAGATGAAACACCGGTGAGGGAGGATGCGGTCAAGAGAAATATGGCTGTTAGTCCAGCAAATGCAACCAAGCGTACGAGTTGGCCGAAATTCTTTATTCTCGAATATTCTTCCATTTTCTAAGATTGTATCATGTTACCTTTAAATTATATCGCAACATACATTAGATAACATACTAATATTATTATGACAAGGCATCAGAGGCTCTCGCGGCTGAATTATAACACATAAATTCTGGGGCCTTAGTACCGATACATATTATCAATATAGACTCCAGACTATCTGGATCTTCTGGGATTTGGCGAATATGCCTTTTTTTTATCTATTGAATCTATCTGAATAACTACTCTGTTGAATTGATGAAGTTGCTACATGCTCGTCAGTTTGGATATTTCGAAATAAGGATTCTAGTCAATGAATTATGGAGAATGCTATTAAATAAATATGCCATCGGGTATGTTAATCTGATTTATTTCATCCTGTCCTCTGAGGTTATATCTTAAAACCTTCGTTTTCAAAGAGCTCTGGTCTGAAAATTCGAGTTTTGAGATATTTAATCGTATAGCACTAGAATCAAACAATTGACTTGTATTTTCTTTTATCAACGATTGTAAAACAAAAAAAGACTAGGGTAGTATTTTTGTAACGAGCGGGACACATCTCAAGATTTTGATCATTACTTTTATAGAACTGTGTATGAAATGTGATAGTTCATTGGTGAAAGGGTTACAATCTATTAGCATGATTCTCCCCTTTTTGCTTCTGATATCGTCCGTGATTGCCCTAGCTATCTACTTATCTCCGAATAGCACTCTTGGACAGTCTAGCACAAGCGGTACTGAATTCTGGTTAGATAAGGAAAATACTCTAAGAATGGTATTTAGCTATACACCAGCAATACCAATTATTGACACACCTACTGACCTCAAATTTAGTATTCAAAATTTGCAAACTGGTAAACCTCTAACCGATGTATCTGCAAGAGTTGTTATACTAACCAATAGTAGTGGTCAGGAGAGAATCTTTAGATTCACTAATATAATCGCGCCTGATGGCGTCTTCTCCATCAAGTATCTGTTTCCTGATACGGGATTATATCAAGTCATAACGAGGATAACCTCACAATTGAATGGTGTTGCATCATTAGCGTCATTCAAAGTTTTTGTTCCAGGTCAACCAAACGCTTTTTCTCTGAATAATTCTAGCGGGAGTTCCAATCCTTGGATTATCTT
>DAOM01000096.1:2895-9383 GCA_002501855.1 Candidatus Nitrosopolaris nunavutensis | reverse complement strand
CTTCTTAATCGTAATCAATAGGATGAAAGCACGGAAATGGAATATATGACGCTATCCCCAGTCGATATCACTATCCAGCAGTGATACGATAAATTTACACCACGTGGATAATTGAAAATTGTACGACCCAGATATATCTAGATTGGTTGCAATGCTACTACTTTTCTTTTGTAACAGCAAAATCAAACTTTTACTGACATTTTGAAGTTATACACAACAGGTTCGACTGGTTGAAACAGGATGGCGTCAATAGTTACTTTAGGTACAATGATACCTGGTGTGTCAAATTTGTAAGAAGCATATTCAACTCCCCATGATGAATGAGGTGCCTGTTGATATAATGTCTTATTCTCTGTATTGTTAATTGAAAAGACATAGTCTATATGTAGCTGATTTTTGTCGGTGTTTTTGTCAATAAAGATAATTTTAAAATGGGTGATTTCTCCGACCCTCGGTACAGCTGGGAGTCCATGTTAGTTGTACATCTACGTTGTTCTTCGGATTAGTTACTGTTACTGAAGAGATATTGTCTGTAACGGAAACATCACCTCGCATCCAATGATAGAGAGGAGACGAAAAATAGTAAATGCCAATATTGTTAAACTTGAATACGAAGGAACCATTTGATTTTATAAAACCAGAATCAGACAACAACGCTTTTGCATCAGATGTAGATATGACTATCCTATGATTTATGTCATCAGCGTTATGCCAACGTACTTGTGTCCTTTTTGTGTGTAATAGGAAGGTGTGTCGAAAAATTTAGGATTGTTATGATTGCTTGAGCACGGAATTATTGTTATAACGTCCTCAGAATATGCTGCGGGAATACCTGTAACCGCCATCAAAAAAACAATTGCCAGAGCGGATATAAGTTTAAACATAATTTGCTTTGAAAACTATATGGTTTCCAAGTCATACCTTAACCTTGCGATCTGAAGACACGACGATCAAGATTTGTTAGGTGTTACTAATGATTCGGGAATAAGGATCCGGATACTGACAAGCTTGCGGATACGACAATATTACGAACATTACCGTTATCACTACCTCCCCTATTCGAAATTGGTAATGTATTCTGTTGTCCTATTGTTGTCCACATGGATGCAACAGTACGACCACGGGGCGTGGCAACAGCACAGCCAGTACGTGAGCCAAATTCGTTGTTTGAAGTCCCAATCAGCTAAACAGAACGTCAATGAGGGGAGCGAATCCTATTTCATGCAACCAATAAGTAAGTCATGCGACATCCTGTAAAAAAATAGTTCTACCCTCAACTCGAACAATTTATTCACTCTGTCTGCTAATCTTCGTCGTCCACACGTCTCTTGCTGTTGGTCCTAGTCTTCTTTAATCCTTCTTCTTCAATATCATCTGTGCCCTTCTCATTAAGAGTAAACCTAGTATCAGAATAGGGGTGATAAGGAGAGCCCATAATCTTTGCAACTCTATTCTCTCCGGACTTTCTTAGGTATATCCTATAAGTTGAAGAATGTCCTAATATGTTTCCACCAGCTGCTTTTGTAGGATCTCCAAAGAATGTATCTGGAGAGGATTGGACTTGGTTGGTTATAACGACAGCGATGTTGAATATCTCTGCCAATCTAATGAGTTTATGTAGCATACCATTGAGTTTTTGTTGTCGATTGGCCAAAGTACCTCTTCCCAAAAATTCTGCTCTATGTAAGGATATTATACTGTCAATAATTACTAATTTGGCTTTAAACTCATTGACGTATCTACCTAGGTCTTTGACTATTAGTTCGAGATGTGAACTATTGTAGACCTTGCATACTGCAACGCTTTTTAATACATGTCTGTGATCAAGTCCTCTGGCTCTCGCTATCTGCTCCACTCTTTCAGGTCTAAAAGTTCCTTCCGTGTCTATGTAAATTACACCACTATCCATTCCACCTGAATCAATAGGTTGTCTAGCAGTAGCACACAATGTATGACATATCTGTGATTTCCCAGATCCAAATTCTCCATAAAATTCAGTTACTGCCTGTGTTTCTATTCCTCCGAAAAATAGCTCGTCAAGAGCTCTAGACCCTGTGGAACATCGGAGCATTGCTTTTCTTTTTTCTAGGGCTGCATCGGCAGTAAGAAACTCCTTATCTATCACCTTAGAATCTCTCAAGAGCTTTTGGGCTCCTATCACAAATGTAGCAGCACTTTCCTTTGAAGTATTGATATCTATTGCGAGCTCCTCTGAACTGGCTACTGCAAGATCCATCACAGAAACAATGCCTGCATCTTTAAGCTTTTTAGCCGTCGTTGGACCGATCCCTTCTATATCGTGTATTTCCAGATCTACCATGGGTGGTAATACTGTTGATGGAGTTGTAGTGTCGTAACTAGGTAGGGTTACTTCATTATCCACATCACTATTGGATTCGTTTTCTGCAGAAGCTCTTCTATCTATCACAAAATGTTCGCAAATTAATAATAGTAATTCCTTGTATTAGAAGGTAGGAGTCCGTGTTGGGGAGGGAGAGTATCATAGAAAGGTGTTCGTCGTCTGCCGTGACTGTGTCTCAGTAATTTTGCAACCGTAACGATTCAGACGAACCAAGTTGTTGCAAATGTAAAGACCAATATCGATACAGAACCATGACGTGAGTTTTTAGTTATACAATTTCCATTTGTCCCGAGTGGGATCTAATAAAGCATTAGTAATACAGCTTTTAATGGCGTCTTCCAGCAAACTTACAGATGAAATGAAAATAGGTGAGTTAATTCATAGGTAAATAAATATCAAAAATAACCTAACTAGCCGTCCTTGCCGTAGAAATGGTTCTATAAGATAGATAGTACCGTTAGACAAAAGAGAATAGATTATAGCAATATATTCAGTATCCTTAACAATTTTTTCAATATTCAGTTGATGGAACTGTTCATGGAAAACATAGATGGGACTTCTGTACTAGAAATTTCACAAATCTGAATCTGAATCGATAGAACGGGTTTCTCTTTCCCATTCTTCTACCATGAAGTGGGTGTTATGTTTAATCATCTGTTTTGATATCCAATCTAACATTTAAACAATTTCTGCAACGCCATACTATGAGGCTGCAAAATATTACATATGGGCACCTTCGAAATAACTAATTCCATTGCCTTGCAAAAATCCATTTTGAAGTAACGCACTAACACACCTACTGCTATAGCGTTGCTTCTGGACGCACCAACACGACAACATATAACCACCTTCTCGCCTAGTTCCAAATAACTCGTAACTCTGACAATATTTAGGAGATACTCAGACGGAACATTCTCTCCATCTATCAATGTTCTTACATCTATAATCCTAAAATCATCAATAAAGCCTATCTCGCAGTTCACATATCTTTCGATAATTCCAGGATTCCCGATTCCGTGAGTTGCAAGATTAGTTAAAATATTGAACATAGTAATTATGTTATACTCACAACGTCTGTCTTAAAAGTATCTCACATAGTCAACTATGTTTGGATTTCTGGATTTCTCATAAATGGCTGGTCTACATGGAAAATGGAATACAATAGGTACCTGCGATAATATCATATAAAATTGATACCAGATTGGGCTACACCGAGCAAGTGAAGATTTTGAGAATTCTAGCAGCTAGTGTGTTGGGTTTCAAAAGCGCACCGGAGATTAAAATTCATCTAATTTAATAAGTCAAGATGACGTTTTAGATCCTTTAGTCTCGTTCTTAGTGTCATGTCAGTTATATCTGCTGCATTAGCAATTTCTTTTTGAGTTTTGATCTCACCTGTCCTTATGCAAGATGCGTAAATTACCGTTGCGGCAAGTCCCATTGGATCTTTACCAGCTGAAATCTCGATTTCAGTAACAATATTCATAAGGTTGATTGCTTGATGTTTTGTTTTTTCAGTTATTTCGGCTTTATTCGCAATTCTAGTAATACATTTTATAGGATCGACCATGGGTATCTTAAGGTCAAGTCCTAGCAGTAACTGTCTATAGCATTTGGCAACAGATTTTCTTTTGACATTACTCTTTGTTGCTATATCGTTTAACGTTCTCGGTATACCCATTTCTCTGCAGGCAGTATATATTGCAGCAACTAATACTGCAGATATTGACCTTCCTAGTACCAGTCTATTTTCCTGAGCCTTTCTGTAAATATAAGCGGTCTTCTCAATTACTGCACTGGGCAACCCAAGTTTATCTTTAAGTGTATAAAGTTGAGCGAATGCCTGAGTCAGATTTTTGTCTGTGGAAGTATATACTTGGGTTCTAGAATCCCACGTTCTCAATCTTTCTATAACAGAAAGCATAGATGAATTAATTTTACTCCCTTTTGCATCTTTATTGGTTCTTCCTATAATAGTAGATAGACCCATATCAGAGCGAGCTAGCGAAAAAGGCATTCCCGTTCTACTTTCGTCGTTTCCTTCACCTCCCACTGCCACTGTGGCAAAAGTACGCCATTCCGGACCTTTTTCCTCTGTTTTATCCGATATTACTACTCCGCAATGCTCACAAACAATTTCGCCCGAGTCAGGAATAGTAACTAACTGTTCAGAACCACAAACAGAGCATTCATCAGTTGATAATGCTTTCATCTTTTTTTAGTTAGACACATCATATAGTGATCACGACAATAAATTTGTTTGTTGTTATGATCTCACAACGGCCGATCACCTCTATCAGGGATCTTTTGAAAGGCAAGCATTCCCTAGTTTTTATCAACTTTGCATATAGCTGAGTAGGAAGTCGTTTAAAATCCTCTAATGACGCAGAATGTGATTCCAACTATTGTCATCGTCATGATGATATCCGTATTGCGCTAGGAGTGTTGCCAGAAAACAATATGCTTCATAAAGCAAAGCTCGAACCTGATCGCATCTTTTTTATGCCGTACTGTCTTACTACTCTTTCAAATAGTAACACGGACATTACGAATAAAGTTACGCCAGCGAAATGACCCGCTGTGCTCGGCACAAAATACAAGTAAAAAATGATAGTGTTTCTTCAGATATGAATGACATTAAGCTTTTTCTAAATTTGTTCGATACACAGGATTAGGAGTAGATTAATAAGTGTAATCAATGCATACGTCTCCAAAAATCATAACTTATCAACCCTAATCCTATGACTATAAGTATTATCGGTATTAATGAATAGACACTGGTTCCAAGTATTCCTCTTGCATAATTAATAGCATCCAAAATCAGAGAGGCAAACAAAGCAATAACACCAGCCAAAAAGAGTTTAGAAAAGTAAAATCTTGCCAATAGTTATCAGAGATTGTATTAAAGTCGCTATGCTATTAATATTAAGAATTCACTGGGGCTATTGCATTGTTCCTTCCTAAAATCTCGTACAACCATAGGAGTGAAATTCAATCTGATTCTGAATTCAAAGCTACATTATTCAGCCAGTTCCCTTGAGCCAATGTCCAGATATTGTTGAAATGTGGTTATATTTTTCTGTCATTAATGGTGATGCAAGTACACTTAAATCAAATGTTTCCCACTGAAAACTAGAAATTACTGAATAACGCGGTACATGTTCAGGATGATAACGATAGATGCTAATTGGCTTGCATCTCATTTGGATTGTCCCGACATAGTCATTATAGATGCAAGAGGAATTATACCTTACAGGTTTAGACATATCCAGAATGCTAGGCCACTTAGTCTAGAAGGCGTTATTTTAATTGCCGATAATGGAGCTAATCTTGTCATAGATCCGCCTACAGCTGAAAAACTCTTCAGCTTTCTTGGCATTGATGAATCTAAGAAAGTTGTAGTTTACGGAGAGAGTATTGATCCGTCAGCAGGTAGGATAGTCTGGACTTTGATGTATCATGGACATCCAGATGTAAAACTTTTAGATATCAGTTTTAGCCAATGGCAGAAAGCCGGATTTCCAATCACAAGAGAATTGATTCCAGCACAAAGACAAGAAGAAAAAGCAGCAGCTCCAATTGGGAGTGGTGTCGGTCCTCCTCATCGATTCAAGTCGAAAATAAATCCAACAATCAGAGCAGAAGCTGATTATATAAAGACAAAACAAGTTGATCCTAATGTAGTAATTGTTGATGCCAGAACCCCTCAGGAACATTTTCAGGCTAGAATTCCAGGGTCAATATTAGATAATTGGGAAGAAGGGATAGGTCAAAATGGCGAAATGATTAAGAGTATAGCAGAATTAGAAAAGGATTTTGAAGAAAAAGGTATTACCAGAGACAAGGAAATCATCTGTTATTGTCATGCAGGAATAAGGGCTTCTCACAAATATCTACAATTAAAGCAAGCTGGTTATGATAGAGTTAAGGTATATGATGGCTCAATAATTGATTGGGCGCAGCGTCATAATCTGATAAGATAACGTAATCGCAAATTTGATGTTGATGGATAAACGGTAAAAAGGGTTTACTATTTATCGATAATAATATGGCACCGAGACTAACTCAGATCAAGATGATTTCTAAGATTCTTACATATGTTCCTAATGGTCACTTCTGTTACTCC
>DAOM01000096.1:2475-2615 GCA_002501855.1 Candidatus Nitrosopolaris nunavutensis | reverse complement strand
GTTTGTGCGAAAACAGTCTGGCCCATATTATTACATCCATTAATCAGACACGATAGGTAGAGAGTTGACGCAGCAAGCCCCATAGGGCTTTTTCCAGCAGATAACGCACTTTTAATAGCAGCATTCATGATATTGATTGC
>DAOM01000096.1:1714-2173 GCA_002501855.1 Candidatus Nitrosopolaris nunavutensis | reverse complement strand
TTGCTTTCTGCTTTATCTTCTGGTTTAGGTTAATCTGGTTCGCTATCCTAGCAATACACTTTATTGGATCGACGGTGGGAATTCTGATGTCAAGTTCAATTACCATATCTCTGTACTGCCGTGAAATTGCTTTCCGTTTGAGGTTACTAATTTTACAAATCTCATTGAGTGTTCTAGGAGTTCCTTCTTCTCTGCATGCAAGATAGAGAGCAGCAACCAATGCTGCAGATGTCTGCCTTCCGCGTACTAATCCTCTTTCATGAGCTTTTCTATAGATATAAGCAGTCTTCTCAACTATTGCATCTGGAAGTCCAAGTTTATCCTTTAATATGTTAAGTTGATCAAATGCGGTCCTGAGGCTTCTATTAGAGCTACCTTGGGTTCTAAGATCCCACGTCCTCAACCTTCCCATCGTAGAACGCATAGACGCGGCCAACACCTGTCCTCTAGCATCTTTAT
>DAOM01000096.1:1242-1367 GCA_002501855.1 Candidatus Nitrosopolaris nunavutensis | reverse complement strand
CCAATCATTGTATATAGTCCCATATCATGGCGAGCCAAAGAGGTAGGCATTCCTGTTCTCCTTCTATCTTTATCTTCTTCAGTAGTCATGAAATCACGCCATTCTTGTCTTGTGTCTTGAATTTT
>DAOM01000096.1:0-870 GCA_002501855.1 Candidatus Nitrosopolaris nunavutensis | reverse complement strand
GGTGACTTCGTCTGTGATGATCGTCTGATCTTTTTTACATATTGAGCATACAATTGGATCTTGCATTATTGTAATGAGGAGTAAAGTGGATAAGCTATGACAGTGACACGTCGATTCAAGTATATAAAGCTCGGCCTTCGTGCTAGCATTGTCTGGAACTGGTCTATCTGGAATAGAACTAATTTTTCGATATCCTTTATTGCCACTGCTTTTATAACTCGAACGTAATGCGCCTTTCAAGCAAGATTTGCTTCGAAAACTCCTTTTTTATTCTCACCGATATAGCCAGTTTATATTAGGACGACAACCAATCAGGTCTACAAATGAGTTATGGTAGAGGCAGGAGTTATGGTGGTGGCGGTAGTAGAGGGTTCGGAGGTTCTCCTGGTCCAAAACCAGTCGAAGTTGGTAAGGAATATGAGGTAGACATTACAGAAATCAGTCGACAAGGAGACGGAATTGCAAGGGTACAAGGATTTGTAGTATTCGTCAAAGATGGGAAAGTTGGGCAGAAAGTTAAGGTTAAGGTCACTGAAGTAGCGGATAGGTTCTCAAAAGCTATAATAGTAGTAGCTTAAAGTTCGCTATGCGAAAAAACCAGGCTTTCGCGCAAACCAGGCGATTTGGCGCGCGTGTTCGAATCAGTCGGGTTGTGGGCAGAATTGAAATTATACCTTACCTTAGGTAACTTGGTACGATTTTCAAACACGGGGTACCTTAGAGGTTACCAGACTGTCCAAGTCTGCTGATTTGAGCCCCCGTATAGTTGACAATGTAAACAAGTATGTAAACAAGTAAGAGTATGGGAGCCTGGTGTTCTTTACATCTTTAGTGTTATTACATTGAGGTACTTAGTTATATCGAGCTAAA
>DAOM01000372.1 GCA_002501855.1 Candidatus Nitrosopolaris nunavutensis | reverse complement strand
ATAATAAAAGACAAACCCTCAATAATAAAGCTGTTGCAAATTTATAGAGATACTCACTATAAATTTTGTCGCAGCACGCAACACTTTAACTCGATATTTACCAAAAATGGAGATTATCGTAATATTGAACAAGAATTTGTCTGGCAGTTCCAAACTCCATTATCGATCTATTGTCTCATTCGACATCAATGCCCTCCCACTCTCTATAAGTAGCTCTAACGTTTTTAACAATCTCACTTTTTCTTTATGACTACCTATGGTTTGTAGAAATCGGTTGTTTTTCCTGCTTATTATTTGTGAATATATTAAGAGTGCACGGCTTTGTAATCTTATTATGTACTGATCCACAGGAGTATACCTATTGATTATTGATACTATCCTTAAAGGGGTCTGATAATTTGCATGAAAGTCTGTTGTTATGATACCAAATCCCCCAAATGTAGATATAACAAGAAAACCTATTGAAGAACAGTTAGCACAAATACTAGTAGCAATACCTAGAATAGAGCTTGAGAAAAATGATTTGTCTAACTTTAACTTTGAACTTCTGATTACATATACATTCATGGCAACCAATATCCCCATCAATACTGAAGTTATGTTTGTTAGCATGAATCCAAGTGTTGCATTATCAGGAAGATAAAAAGTCAGGACAGGTGAAAAAAATAGCAGCTGATCAAATATGTTAAAAGCAATCCAAAAAATGGTGAATACAGCAGCAGCTATAGTACATCTGAAGCAGCTTTAAGTTATGCGTTAGATTATGCAGATAATCAATATGGAACAGTAAAAAGAAACCTTCATCCAGAACTGCATATAGTCTTCATAATATGTCCATCCGATGGTAAGGAGTACAAAGGTCAAAGACCACTTTTGTTCCAAAGTTGACTAGTGTGACCAACTATAATGGTTAAAGTTATAAAATATACCATCTATAAATAGTTGTAATGACAAACCTGAAGGCAGGATGGGCACTACTGGCCGTTGTTACGATGACATTAATGCTTACAATGGCTCCTATGTTCACTAGCCAGTCTTAACCGTCAAGAAAAGTAGTAGCAGTGTTAACACCCCAGGTAAGACGTCCACTACTTCAACTCATCATGTCAAAGGTGTGAAGGTTTTTCGAATTCATACCATACCATCAAAGGTAGCTATTGGTAATACTTTCAGTCTACGGGGCGTTGTGTTTAACAACTCCACAGCCACAATTACATTTGGCAATGGAACTTGCACTTCACCGCTCTCTATCACATTTAATAAAAATGTCATGACCGAACCTCAGGGAACAACCGCATCTTGTAAACCACAACAAGTTACTCTAAAGCCTGGAGGACAGTCTCATATACTGAGTCCAAATCTCTCAGGAATAATATATAGAGCCACTGCTCCTGGGATGACCAATGCTACAATGACTTTCAAATATGGGGCTGTAACCGCCACAAGTAAATCACCTATTAGCGATAGTATTTCTAGAGTATACTCATTCAATATACTTCCTGCTGGTTCCCAACCTACGAGTCTTCCTTCCTTCAGTCATATAGCATGAGCATTCAAGTACTAAACTGCTATTTTCATTTGAATATCCTTTTTTCTTGTTTTCGCATCGTGTGTTCTTATTCTCAAAAATTGCTTACAACATGGACATCTTGGACCATTCCACTTTATAAAAATCTCACAATCTGTGCACCGTTTGAATCCATATCTATAGTAGCTACCATGATACGTTTTTTTGGCTCTATATATTGTACAAATATTCCTGCATGACATTTTGTTTGTTTATTCTGCTTGTTTCTGACTTGAATTGTTCTTTTTTTATTTGTCTTCTATTTGAAAATATAAGAAGCCATCTCGCCTGATGATTTGTTCCGCTTCCTGGTTTGTTGGGGGAGATAACTTATGCAAAGATGATTTTCTAGGTGACTTTTCTGTTCTAGGAGATTTTATTTTCTCGTTTTTTCTTTTTATATTGTTCATCGTGGCAGATCTTTCTCCTTTTGTTGTCTCATGTAGTATTTTGGATAGGTATGGTTCTTACCTTCTTGAACCTACAGGCTCTAAGATGCCAGACTATTTCTAATGTTATGTAACAGATGCTAAATCCGACAGTTGAATAGACAATTAGATTCTCGAGCATAGATGATGGTTGATCAAGATTGATATAAAGTTCAGTACGAAAAAGATTAACATAGTGTCAATTATTACATCCATCATTTAGTATTTGTTAAGGATTATAATAGATTCAGGCAGCCAAACAATCAGATGTAAATTGTGTAATGGATGCGTATGAGGTGACAATAAACAGTGAGATACTTGTTTGCTTAGATCTCTACCGAGGACTCAACCAATTCAGAAAATATTATTGAGAAGCCTTCAAAATATATCATCGCAGTTGAATCACAATTACTAGCGCCACCTAACGCTATAAATGAAGAGAATAAGGAAACTGCATTATCGTAATTTAAAATCCATTTGAGAATACTACGATAGTCAGGGCAGATCATTGACTATATATAAAAAGATGCTACATAGTCTATGCTCTACCTAAGATATACTTATAGATTTTCCTTAGTATGTGAAAAATGCTTAAATTCTCCTTCAGAGGTAAAATAAAACTAAAGGTGTAGAGGGGATGGTGTGTGGTAAGGGTAATCAATCTTATAACAATGAGCATAAGGATGAAGATAGCTTGTAGCACAATAGATAT
>DAOM01000289.1 GCA_002501855.1 Candidatus Nitrosopolaris nunavutensis | reverse complement strand
TGGAAACACCGGATTTCCAGATATATCTGTATATTGTGCAGGCAAGTTTGGTATGATAGGATTAACCGAAAGTTTGGCATGGGAAGTGGGAAATTACAGCATACGAGTGATGGCAATTTGTCCAGGTGAAGTAGATACGAAGATGCAAGAAGATTTCGTTCGGTTATTATAGAACCAACAAACATAAGATGCGTAAGCCAAAAACAGTGCGGAAAAAATTCTTGAGATGATATTTGAAGAACGCCGATATCATAGTGGTCAGTCCATCGAGATTGGTTAAGAGCAATACTTTCGGACAACAATCAACTCAGATGAATATCAGTAAAAGTACTCGATCACAACAATAGAATACTGTATCAACAAGGTGCTGTATGGTATGTTTCAGTTGCTGTTCGTCCTACGGCCATCGAAATTGCAGACTCAATATCCTATGATGACTGGATGGCTGCTAATGAACGCAAACAACTAACTAACCAAAACAAGTACTTTCAGACGACAACAAGATCGGCTAAATCAAGGTAGTGGTATGACAGGTATGATCGATGATCTATTACTGAGGTTAACCCAACTGATTTTCTTCGGATGTATTAGTATTATTTAACGATGGTTTAGCCGATATCGTTGGCTTTAGTATCTAAAAGGAATCAATCATATTTTGTATAGTTGGCGGAGAAATGAAGAGGGTACGTGATATCATAGACTTATTCTTTATTGTTGTTATTTGTGTAGCCTCGACCTCAGGATAAGAATATGATAGTTTTTTAGCTGGATTGCCTCCAAGAGTATTTGATTCTATGATCTTAACATCCGTATTATGCAATTGGAAATTAAGCCATCGATCTAGAGACGTACGAATTTGTAAAAATAAGATGCGTATACTAAGCTGGCAAACTGCTACATTACCAGCTTGCGGCTAGAAGAAATCTATACTGCCAACTGACTTGAAAGGTTCTGTGCGCGTTGTCACCACTACAAATACAAGCCCAGTCGAGAGCACTAAAATAGACTTCATGAATATGTGAATCAACTCGTTAGCGATTTAACTATTTCCTCTACTATGGCTCGATATTTGGGATATCCGAGGCAGTAGATGTTGCAGTATCTTTCAACGAATGTAACCACAACAAAAGCTGCGCAATCAATGCTCCTCGGCAGTCACGAATATTACTCATCACCTATAATAGATCATGAATTGGACTGCCTGTCATATATTAGTCGTACTCCTTGCTTCAAGGTATTGATTGTCAACTTGTTAATTTTACAATATTACTTGCTATCATAGTCTTGAGTTTGTGAATTCCATATCCTGTCTTGGATGAGATAATCAGGGGATTTAATATCTGCAAATCATTTGCAATTTCGTTGATTCTTTCCTGCGGTACATTATTGTCCGACTTGCTTAAAATTACAAAAACTTTAGATTTATCTACATTTAGCTCGTCTAGAATATTCCAACAACTTGAATACTTTATTCTAATATCTTCAATTTTCTCTGAGCAATCTATCAAAAGAAAAATCAGATCAGCAGCAAGAGATTCTTCTAATGTTGATTTGAATGCCTCTATCATATACGTAGGAAGTCTGCTAATAAAGCCAACTGTATCTGTAAGCAACACCACCAAACCTGTATCGTTAATTTTTAATGACCTTGTTGTAGTTGACAGTGTTGTGAACAGACTACTTGATATTTCCTTTTGCTCATGTGTGAGAAGATTGAATAATGTGGTCTTTCCTGAGCTAGTGTAGCCTAGCAGTGAAACAACCGGCATTCCAGTTTTCAATCTTTGTTGAAGGTAAAGATTACGTTTTCGTCTTGCATCTTGTAACTTTTCTTTGATGAATGACATCTGCCTTTTCAGATCACGAAACTTTACATCAACGGTGTATTCACCCATACCACCTTTTCCTGCTCTCTCGGTGCTACCTGGAGTCAGCTTTGCATTCTCCCGAACACGAGGCATTTCGTATTTGATTTCCGCGAGTTGAATTTGCAATTTTGCCTCAGTCGTAGTGGCTCGGGAGTAAAATATGTCCAGTATTAGCCTCTCCCTGTCTATCACAGGTACCTCGGTCAGTTTCTCTAGGTTATGTATCTGTTTTGACTTCAAATGTTCGTCAACGATAATCTTGCCAACTTTGGATTGTTTTACAAATTCCTTGATCTCTTCAGCTTTACCAGCTCCTAAACCATATTCTGAGTGATTCAGATACTTTTGAGTAAAGATCTTTACAATTTGATAGCTGTCTATTATTGTTGTTCCTGATGACTCTACTAGACTTTTTCCTTCATCCAATCTGAAGCTATCAGGGTATGTTACCAGTACTACCTTGGTTGACTTGTTCAAAAAAGGTCAAGACCAGTACGTATGAATTGTCCTTGACATATTCATTCTCGAGTCGTTATGATGTCCTCTTATGCAAATATGCCAAGTGTTAGCATCTATAGCAGAGGTTTTAAACTCATTACCACTACCATCAGAAACGCGTAGTCCTGTGGACTCGTCGCCACAAGCTATATATTTTGTCGTAAGCATCGACAATCTAGTTATTCATCTTCTTGATCTTCATCGTCTGTACTATTATAAGATGGCGATGTTGCTAATATAGTTGTTTAAAATTGGCAGCGGCAAACATCTCTTGATTATAGATAACGCTTTCATCATGATGTATGAATACATCGCTTCCGAGTACAAGTCGTCCGGTCGGTAATCCATGCTAACGAGTTAGCGGAGTACAATATTCTAGCACCGTTAACCGGGTTCTATTCTTTTGGTGATTGTTGCAAGAATTGCCTCAATACGCACTTAAAATAGATTAATCTAGATATCGAACTCTAGATGGACTAAGCCTGTTTGTAATAGAGCAAATATATCTTGAATATCCGATTTCAAATATCAGAATTGAGCCTTTGCTTTTTGAGTATTATTTCTACGCTGGGTAGCAAGAAATTATGAGATGTGAATATAAAATCTTCTATTACAAATAAAATAGAAAAAAGGTACAATATTGCTCGTGTAGTAATATCATCATATTTTTACAGCAACAACATATGGCTATCATTACTGCATATTAGTAACGTTAATACATGAAAAAAATGATACAATGAAAATAGGTATGCATGAATACCTACGAGAGACGCTCATACACAGGTATACAAAATGCGAATCTTGTACAAATAGGACTGAATTTATATGCCTAAAATGTGGCTTCTGCTGGAGCTGCCATTGGAAGAAAGAACTAGCCGAGAAAAGTGGATCATATAATAGCCAGGTTGAGTAGCGCCTCTTTTCCTCCATTTTTAGTGAACTATTCCCAATCAAGTGTCGAAGAAAAACGGAAGGTACTACACCCACTAATTTATTATCCAACAACTGAAAAAGCAGAACCAATTGCAACCACCTTAGGTGTCATCACAAGTTTTCAGTACATGGGCTTGGAAATTGTATCTGTCAATGTAAGCATGCACAGAATATCACTGTAGGAATATCAAGAAAAGTAATATAATATGATGAGAATTAACTCCAACAAATGGATATTTACAATCTTCTACTCGCCCGTTCGTGCTTGACTTATGTAGGCAATTAAGATAAGCGTTATTATAAAAACTGTTACGAGATAGTGAGCAGAGCGAATGTCGAAATACAGTCCGCTTTTTCGAGACATTTACCAGTCTGATACGGCCATAATGGATAGGTTAAGGTGCTTAAGACAATCTTTAGTCGGACACCAGAAGAAGATCAAAATAGCCGCAACACTACCAATCTAATAATAGGTCAAGTGTGATACAAATAGAAAATAATTCAACTAACTTTCTTATTATCTAGTAATTGACTTTACTTTAACAACTTTAATTCTTCATCATGGACTATCTTTTCTGCAATATCTCTTATTTGCTTCTGGAATAATCTGCCTTCCTCATATATTTCAGACGCCCTTTCATATATTATTTCAGGATTAATGCTGGCATGATATAGAAAGGAAGTGTACGTTTTATTCCATTTACTAATCTCATGCTCTAAGTCCAGAATATTAAGATTATATTTCCCACGAAATCGGAATTTTCTCTTATTAATAAACTCATGAAAATTATCTTCTAAGCCTGCTTTATCCTCTTTCGGTAGTCCAATCCGACTTCCAGTAAAGCTTGCTGAACTTGAACTTCTAGAATTTGAATTTATAGTCATTTCTCGGCTATACTATATTGTCTCATGTTATATTATAAGGCTATCCTTCACCTTCTTGTGTAATATATCACATCTTTCTTAATGTTTGTGGAACATGATATGTTATTATTCTTGTAACAGAACAGAAAGAACAAGATACGTATACAGAATATTTTCGTTTCAATTATCGAATAGTGGAATTTGAGTTGGTTGTTGAGGGGGTTTAATGGTTCGCCTCTAGGAAGAGGGACCATTACCCAGGTCTGCGTTCCTTCTTCCACTGTTTTACAAGTAGTATAGGAATAGTATATAGGCTGTCTCTTATACACATCTGACG
>DAOM01000309.1 GCA_002501855.1 Candidatus Nitrosopolaris nunavutensis | reverse complement strand
CTATCGCTTTGGTCAAAACCTGTTTTTGGGGATGGGTTAACTCAGGAACAGTTAACGGCCTCCTTAGGAAATAGGAAGGCTGATCTTCTCATTAAAATGATTCCCCCTGTAGTCACAACAGAAACCTTACAAAATGGACAAAAACCTGTTCTGGAATACTTAGTCCTGGACAGACATTCAAGCATGCTTTTGATAAACCAGGAACAGTTGGCTACTTTTGTAGGCTTCACCCATTCATGTTGGGAGAAGTGATAGCAAAGTAGTGAATGACGTAATGATACTTTCACAAATGTTCTACTATTTCACTGAAAGTGCATAGGGTATGCTTAAGAATATTATTCTTCAAATTGTTCCAAGTCTTTTCCAGTCGAACAATTCATGAAGAAGGAGCAGAAAAGAAGCAGCCACTTGAAAAACCGAGATAATACTACAAGTTTTGTATTGTAACTACCTATCCACTTGTGTAATGGGTCTTCGTTTTCTAGCTTGCGACATTTGTTTAGTTGGACCTTTGGTTTATTCGTGCTACTATAATCCAACGAGCTATTATTGTACGATTTACAGTATTTCTTATCTTAAGCCAGATATCCTGAAAATGTTAGTAACTTTGAATCCTATATTGCTAATCAATTCAATAGAATTGATTCGAGCGAGTAAATCTTCCAGAGCTCTAGAGTATACTATGATGGTATAATCTCAGCTGATCGACCAGCTAGTAGTAGGTCGCTCTACTTATTTCAGTAGATGCATCCATGGCATCATAAACTGTAAACTAATACGTTACTCCTTTTTTAAGTCCCAGAGTAATTTGATGAGCTCTTCTACAGTTGTTACAACATAATCTGAAAAATTTATAGACCATGGTGTCGGTACAGGATCTTTTGCTAACAAGATTATCTTTTTACCAGAATTCTTTGCAACAAACATTTCTATGGCGGCCCCATAACTTGGCATACTTGCCAATACAACTAGAACGTCTGCTTTTTTTACGTATTCTAGATCATGATTAACTATTTGCTGAGACAATTCCTTTTTATTACGGAAATCCTTGATATCAGAGTAATCCATACCTTTACCAACAATATGATCTACTATGTCGAAGCCTTCAGTATCCAAGAAAGTGTAAATATGTCTTATGTCATCAATACCGCCATAACCTATTGAACCACAAACCATTATCAGCAATAAAATTTAAGATGGAGAACTCTGTAATAATATGATCTCTGCGTTGAGAGCTATCTGTTGATGAGGATGGGTTTTGTCCGGGATGTGTCCCAGTAGTAGCGAACCCAAGCCACAGACAAAATAGAGAAATGAGATATATTCTGAGTTCTCAATGCCCCTACTAATTTATTACCGAGAAAAAGGAATTTTTTAGCATCAATAAAAATCCCTGAAATCCGATTCTATATTTATCTATGAATACATAGCGCAGTATTAAGGCTCAATCGTTACTTTTGGTCTCAAACCTGTCAGCTCTCATATTAGCTTAGCTACATCCTTATCAATACCGAGATCCTCAGCTAAATCGCTTGGATGAATACTTTGAAGTAAATCCGATGTAAAACCATGATTGATTATCAGATCCTTCAAACCTGCTGGTATATCTAGTTGATTTATAAAACCTATGGCTGTCTGCCGCTGTTTTATCCTCTGCAATGTAATATCTTTCGCTATCAGTTTGTGTCTCACGCTTTGTAGGGAAGATTGAATATCTACTTCATTCCTATTATAAGCAGTACTCATTGATTACCTAAAAGTATAGTTGTTATATAATTGCATTAGCAATAGCGATCTAAATAGAATACATACACTTTCGTGATCTATATTCGATAATTTTATGTTCCGACTTATTTTAGTTAGAAGGTACGCAGATAAGCGGCCATACCAGGTTGAGGGAGGCCCCCCGACAGAAGATAAATGCTGCTGTTAGATAAAAAATAATGATGCTGTGGGGCTATCCTTCAACTTACACCAGATTCTATATTGAGATCAATTGTTATTTCGAATGTTACAGTCTAATAGGTATCGCGCACTAACCATGTCTTCTTAGTTTATCAATGCCTGAATCTGAAGAAACAAGAAGATTGTGGTGATGACGGTAATCGCAGTAGCAGTAGGTTTAGATTTTATTTGTCTCTCGCGGTGATGTCGCGATGTCTTCACATTCATGCGTGATAAACTGCATTATATGAGATCGCCAAAACTATAGTATATATTCGCATTCAGCTCGGAAAGTACCTTCAATAAACTAGATCAAGATTAATCAAGCCTTGTCATTCTCTCTCTTCATTTCGTTGATTAATCTGATTTCTTCTTTAATCATTGTATGTATTTCTTGAGTCATTTTATGCTGTGTTTGAATTATTTCATCAAGATAATGGTTTTGCCTTTTACCTACCATCAATATCAACAAACCGATACCCAATGATATAATAATATTCATCTCCGTATTTTCGATTTGTCTAGGTATCAGATCGGTAAGGTAGAAGAACACGACAGAAGCTCCTAGCACTAACAATCCCAGAAGAATTAGTTGCATTTCATTCATACCGTATCTACTTTGCCGGTGTATTTACATTTTTGAACAATCAGCATCAATAGAAATCCGTCATGAGTTTACCTACCTATCGCGATAGCGCCAGGAACAGGCCAGATATGTATTACTAGACGAGCTTGACAAACTAGATGGTGATGAGGGTTTCCCATTCGTCTTCAACATTAGGGAAGGTGTGTGCATGGGTAACATCTTCTATTCTAGAACATTTACGACATAGCCACCTGATATACTCCTTACAAATATTACAAACTGCCGTAGGAGTAAGATCATCACCACATGCTCTACAAGAGCGTTTGTTAGGCATTTTCTAACCTTACCCATCTAAATGATACGGGTGAAAGAATATTGGCCTAAATCTTATTTGCTCTCGAAAATTCTATCTGCAATCCAGCTTTGGATCCTACATCCAACTCGTAAACGTCATAACTTGTAAGAGGAATTACAGAAATGTTATCGCTTGAACAAATTGGACAAGAGCTTGTAATGTGCACATTTCTTTCTCCTGATCTAAGGATGGTTGTACTCCAAAAACAGGATTCACAAAGTGCAAACTGATGGTCTGCCGCATAAGAGCTTTTCACTAGAGGGCTAACTGGATAACACATTTCGTTGTTAACGTAGCAATATCTTCCATAAATCAATTGCCTAATGAAAGGTCATAGAACACCTGATCCTATATTGAGATAAGCTGCTCTTAGTACTTCATAATGGAAAAACTTTACTTCCTAGATTACGAGTTGAAAATACACCACACATCACTGGGTTGAGTGTTAACAATAGCTGATCACTTGCTCAAGAGTCAACCTAAAATGACGCTATGGAGCCGTACCTTCATCTCGCTACAATTTATTTTTTGTTCGCGGTAAATACTATTTTGTGTATGATATTGCATCCATGTATAGTTGGAGATGAAGGAGAGCAGTGTTTTTCGTTACGTTGATACAATTATTTTCCACGTGTGTGAGAACAATTCTCTTCACTTTCGTAGTTAAAATTATGAATGTGCGTAACCTGCATAACTATACCATACGTTAAGCTAATTCCTTCTCTGGTTATTACAATTGTGGGCTTGCCCGTATTTTACATCCTTGAGAAGTTATCATCACAACGTGGAGATTGGATTTCAAGTGCCAATTCTATCGTGTTAGCGTTTCTCTCTTTCTTGATATTGTAAAACACTTGTCGCATTGATCTGAGTTAGTGATCCTGTGCTTTTGATATGAAATTTATTCATTGTGTCCGAATGCGAGATGTTCCCCATCGTGACACACTGGACAATCTTTGTCTTTCCTTCGTTCCAAGTCAAAAACGACTCCGCAAGTTCTGCAGATCCGTATATTTTTTGCCATGCTAATAGTATGTGGTTGCTTACTTAAGTACACTTGCCATTCATGATATACTACCAGTGATATTTGGGATCCAATTCCAACGACGGAGATTTACTCATTCTCAACAACATTAGAATGATTAAACTTATTATTGATCGGCTCCTTAAAATATTATGGGAGCGGTGTTCAGGTCTAAAGAATTCCCAAGTGGTCGACGGAAGTTGGTGGAAGAATCTATAAAAGATCTCAGTCCTGATATCAAAGATAATGTGCTAAAGGTACTGGATTCTTGGGAAGGTGTAAGATCGCAAGAAAAACTAAAGGTAATTTTGGGTCAAGATAAGGCTGAAAGCTTATTCAAGAAGATTAAGGCAAGCAAAAGCGAAATAACTTACGATGAGCAGGAAAAATTACAAGATATGTTCAAAGAATCCCTAACCTTTGATTGAACTTATAACCTAAGCTATACTTACAAAAGGATTTATGACAATATGACAAAAGTGAGTGAGTATAGGTTTCAAAGCGGGAAGGGATCCTTGGCCAAGTGCATCTGCGGAACAAAAGAACCACCAAAAGTAGAATAGTAACCATTGATTATTTACACTCGACATCTCCACATACTAACCAGATGATGATTATTGGCGAGATCTATGGGGAGCAAATACTTCTACTAAGTCATTGTTGAGTTGCTATGAAGCGACCTATGGAAGGATCGTATGATCCCGATCAGCCAAGTAACGATACAAATCATCCTTCGCCTTTGGCATTACCTCATACATTAATGAATACCCACCCCACTAAGTAATAAAATTATTAAGGCAATGGATCTATAACGTACAACATGAGAGATTCTATGTATAGAATAAACCCTTTGATTCTTAATAGATGGTCTCCTAGATCTATGACCGGAGAAGAGTTAAGTGACGATGATATAATGAGCCTTTTTGAGGCTGCACGATGGGCTCCGTCTTCTTCTAATAATCAACCATGGAGATTTATTTATGCCAAAAGCAATACAGAACATTGGGATAAACTTTTCAATTTAATGGTCGAAGGTAACAAACTCTGGGCAAAGACCGCTGCATTGTTAGTCGTTGTAATTTCAAGGAAGAATTTTGAACATAACAAGAAACCATCAAAAACATATCAATACGAGGCTGGTTCTGCGTGGGAGAATTTAGCATTAGAGGCAACCTCAAGAGGACTAAGCGCACACGGAATGGCTGGATTTGATTATGAGAAAGCAAGGACAGATCTAGATATTCCAGATAACTTTGATGTAATGGCTATGATTGCTATTGGTAAGATAGGACCAAAGGATAATCTGCCACCGCAGCTTCAAGAAAAAGAGCATCCAAATGATAGAAAACCTTTATCAGAAATTATAATGGAAGGACAGTTTAGAAAGCAGACTTTTTTCCTCAAATAGTGGGTTGCACACACACTCACATCCTGTATTGTGGTATGCTTTGAATTAGACATATATCTTCTCTGGCTTTCAATCCATAATGGCCATATTACTAATTGTAGTACTTACATAGATAGG
>DAOM01000360.1:2068-3063 GCA_002501855.1 Candidatus Nitrosopolaris nunavutensis | reverse complement strand
TTAAAGTCTATTATTGAAGGCATGTACGCTTGGGATTTCTTGTTAGGGATAGAGTAACTGTCAAAACAGGATAATAGTTTTTTTTTGATTGATCTAATTACTATCTGCCATTCTAGCATCAAATCCTCAAAAAATTAAAACAACTTCGTTTGTCTGTTATTGATGTCGTTGGTGTTGCTATTTTCCTACAACTACTACTCCTGTTTGTTGTGTCTCACAACAAGGGTTACTTGAAGCTGAATCTAATTGTTGATCAGTCTGCTGTAGAATCGGAATTGAAGAGATAGGAACAGCCAAATCTAACACTTCCTCTGATCATACCACGTCATCCTTCTACTCCTCAACCTTCAAGACACGATGTTGTGATAGCCTCGCTGCTACCACAAGCAGCGGCAGCGGTATTAATAATGGTAAGTAGTAGTCTTATCTTTCGATGATAACAGAAAAGGCAACCTCACATACGCCAAACCAATTGTAGACAAATATGGGTTCAAAGCCACATTATTCATAATATGTAACGAAACAAGAGATAAATTTCCATGAATTGGGAAGATATTGCCTTAATGCAAAAAGACGGAATGGATATACAAGCTCATACTGCGACACATCCCCTTATAAATCGTCTATCTGCAAATGCATTGAATGTCGAGATAGGTGGATCAAAGCAATGTCTTCTCATTCATGGCTATCATCCTACAACCTTTGCTTATCCTTATGATGAAGGAGCAGACAATAAAACAATCGTCAATTTAATTTCTAACTATTATGATATTGTTAGATCTGGAAGCGAGAGACTTATGTTCCTAAACTGCAATGGGTTCAAAACCCAACCCCAAACTGATTGTAAGACGTATTTACCTGATGGCAGCCTGACGTACGCAAATAGATATGCTGTTAGAAGCTTTACTGAAAATTCCTAGGAGAATTAAGAATTACACTTCGCATTAAAAAATAATGAACATTATGATTTATCATAAACACAGCTTACCAAACTA
>DAOM01000360.1:0-1747 GCA_002501855.1 Candidatus Nitrosopolaris nunavutensis | reverse complement strand
ATTGGATTCGTAGGAACCCTATTAGGACTTGAGGCAGCCTGGCACTTCACGGCCTGCAGTATACCTGACAAGACAATAAAGCCATGTATGTATAAACAGGTAAAGCTAGCTCTAATGAGCACATAGCAGACAAGAAAAGGGGCAGGTATTTTAGGAATAATTGGAAAAGGAGGAAGAAGGAAGAAGAAGTCTAGTCAATAATTGGAAAAGGAGGCTTTTGGCCAAGTAATATATCAAGGAGGATCCTTGTGGTCGATGATGAGGCTGATGTTAACACAACAATACGACAACTATTAGAAGATAATGGATTCAAAGTTGATTCTTATGAGGATCCTCATTTGGCTCTAAAGAATTTTATGCCTCATTACTATGATCTTGTAATTATTGACATTAAGATGCCACAAATGAATGGGTTTGCTTTTCACAGAGAACTAAAGGCACAGGACAAGGAAGTCAAAACATGCTTTCTCACAGCTGGAGAGTGGCAGTCTGAACACTATTCAGATGATACATTTTCCTCTCTACCTGCTAACTGCCTTATACAAATCCCTATAGAAAACGAAAGGCTCATGGAGCGTATAGAAGAGATAATGGCTGAAGTAAAATGATCAGTACAAGTATTAGTATTGCGGGTTTTTGGATGTGTCAACAAGAAAAAGGTGTCTTCTCTGCTAAATAAAGAGCGTATTAGCAAAACTAATATCGTTATACTAGCCGTTGTTGCAACTGTCGTATTGGGAGTATCAATCTTTTCATACCAATATTCTACTTTTACATCTAACAAAATTGGTGATATTGCTTCACAGGAAGTAAGATCAAATGCCAAAATAGAAGTACATGACATTTCACTAATATTAGCAAATAAAGTACAAACTATTGGTGCTCTTTTAAAAACACTTGCTGAATCTCCTGCTATACATAATAATGAATACAAAAGAGCAGACATTGTGATTAACAGTAGACAACATTCTTCAAGTGATCTGACTGACTTTTATATGTGGCTCAATAAAGATGGTAAAATAAATTGGTTGAGCAATATTAATGAAACTACATATCAAAAATACAAAGGAACAGACCTAAGTTATAGACCATACTTTACCATCCCAAAAGATACTCATACAGTATATTACAGCAGTCTGATAGAATCGAATGACAAAGTTCCTAGATTATACATATCATATCCTGTAATCAATACGACAGGGACCCGTACCAGTACGGGAACATTCACTGGTGTTGTGGTTGCCTCAATTAGGTTCGAAACGTTGGGCAACTTTTTGAAAAATCAAATATTTCCACAATTTAATAGTACTATAGGACTGCTGGATAGAAATGGAATAATTCTTTATACTAATCCCAACCAATTTGGAATAACTACCAATGCCCAACAATATGTCGGCGAATATGTTTTTGGAGATAAATTTCAATCTGTACTTTCATCTTCGTTCCCCCCTCCTGAATCGAAGAACCTCTTAAATGACCTAATAAAGAAGTCGTTACAGGGAAATACTGGTGCAGGAGATATTCTCATTAATGGTAAAATGAATACTATAGCATACCAACCGGTAGTACTTGATAAGAAGAATTTTCTGACTTTATACATTAGCGCACAACATAGCCTTGCAAGCGATGTAAGTGCATTAATTGATCAGCAGAGGTACTTCACGCTGTTAGTGGTAACAATAATAGCAGCCGTAGCAATTATTGTCGCATTCCTAGTTTTCTCTTGGAATAGAAGATTAGAAAATAC
>DAOM01000092.1 GCA_002501855.1 Candidatus Nitrosopolaris nunavutensis | reverse complement strand
GTGTATAAGAGACAGGCCTATATACCAGGCTATTGATTCATCTCTTTTGCAAACGTCTTTCACCAGTTCCACAAAATCATACGGAAATTTTGAGTTACTTAAGGTATTGGTGATTTCCTCTACTGCTAAATCACGAGGATCTTTTGGAATGGCTACCACTTCTGATAGTTGCTGCAATATAACATTGTAGAATTGCATCGCCTCTTTTGCATCTTCATTGTCGATAATTTCTTTCTGGTTTAATCTGGCTATGGCATGACTTATTCTAAGTAATGCGTCCAGTACCCTTGGTGACCCGAATTTGGTTGCAATGATGACATAATATTGGCACAGCATGATTCTTGCCTCTTCTGATAATTTGGGGTGGAATCTCTTACAATACATGACATATTTCTTCAAAAAGTCGTAGTTTTTATCCTCCTGTTCGTGCAAGAGATCCGACATCATACTAGGATCGGTTTTCTTGAATGCATATTCTGCTATCTTCGCCTTTTCGCGTACGGTCCTAAATACGAAAAAGAGATCGAACCGATCCAGCAGTGGCATTATAACCGGAATCTCGTTGAGATTGATCTTTTCTGCATCTCTCCAGGAGGAGTTGTTTATTGGGTTTGCTGACATCACGAAGGTAGCAGACCCTTTAAGCGTTGTATTGAATCCGTACTTCCCAAACGGTATTTTACCTTCCTGCATTGCGTCCAAAAATCCCGCTTGATCTTCGTAGTTCATACGGCCTATTTCATTTATAGCACAAATTGCACCGCTGGCTGCTGGAACCGGCCCCGGTCTGAGCATATAGTGCTCATCATCTTTAGAAACAACAGCGATCAGGCTCCTGACCGAAGAATTCAGAGTACTGATATACTTGCTATTTGGGACAAGCTCGACAGCTGCCCTCAGCAGCGCAGACTTGTCCAATCCTGTCTCTCCAACCAATAAAGTATTAATCCGAAGTCTCCTGGAAACAGAGTCCTCACCGGTGTTTGCCGAACAAAGGAGCAAGCCTTTTTTCACACTTTCATATCCAATTACCGAGGGAGCAAATTTGGATACAAGAGCGTCAATTATGTTACCTTCCTCTTTTGCAAATGTTTTGATCTCCTGCACGTCATCATTCGTCATGACCAATTCCTTTCTATTCTGATAGCGTATCGAATCAGCAAATAAGAATGGCAAGAGCTTGCCGTTCTTTCTTATGTTGTGAATCGAGCCTGTGATGATAACATGCTCACCTGCAGATACGTTATTTGTCTGGTCATCAAATAAGATAACCGACAACCTTTCCAAATCGCTAAAAGTGTCTACATCCTGCAATTCTATCTTAATCGCATTTACAGCTTTATAGTCATACTCGCGGAAAGTACCTTGATCGCAACAAACGCATTTTAGCGGCTTTGAAGATTTAACAGGGACTTCGTATGCGAACCTAGGGCGTGTGTACGAGTACAATTCGTTAATAGTACCACATTGTCCACACTTAAAAAATACTTTTATCATCATTTTCTCGACCTTGTCAGTTATGCCACAAAGCATCCCTCCTCTAACCTCGACATCGCCAGAATGCATTCTTATGGCGGCAGACACGGTACATACGTTAACCGATGATGGTAACGTACTTGCGTCCTCGCTGTCCTCTAGAAGGGTCTTTTTGTCTTCTTCTGGATTCATTTCTTCACTACTTGTCTACAAATCGGATCCTGAGATGATGCATACGGATATGTGAGTATACGCAAACTGAATGTTCTCAAAAATGTGCGTGATTGCCATCTTTCTAACATACTCAAACATCGTGCGATCCGATTTCTTGATATTGGCTAATTGATTTTTTAATTGGCAGGAGAGATCCTTCAGGTCCATCTCAAAGTAAGGTGGGTCCGGTTTGTAGAGTGGGATCCTATACATGAGTTCTTGCGCTTGCGAATAATACTTAGGGATGATACGAACGAATCCGTCTTCTTGATTTTTGACGTAGATATTTACCCGAGCAAGTTCCAAAATCAGCTCGTCTATCATTTTCGCAGTAGTCCAGGGTGTGATTGCTGCTTTCTCGGGTGCTGCTGCAGATGTCACGTAATTGTCATAAGACGCAGATAGTGGACTCCACCGTTTGTTTGAGTATTTAGTTTCCGGCTTCTTAGCACAGTCCAGCCGTTCTGTCCCTAGTTGCGTTCTGTTTGAATTTGAACTTGAAAGCGCTATACGCTGCAGAATGTTATTACTTTCATCTTCAACCATGATTAGGATATTCACCTTTGTTTTCTTGATCTTTGACACGGTGCATTCTTAGGTTGCTTCGATGTGCGTGAGTTTTCTTCTTCCTGTCACGGTCATTGTTATAGGCCTGGTTGTGACAGTTACATGTGCAAACAAAACGATGCCTTAGGATTTCACTACTGTACGAACCGCTGCAATCTTTGCAATCGCTCGTAAGACATTCCGTAACAGTATCCGTAGAGAATTTTGAAACTTTAAATACACTTGATCCAAATATAGGGCTGCAACTATTCATAGTTGGGGATACTATCCGTGATGGTTGTGAGGTCACCAGACTGGCCGGGCCGTTCCAAAGACTGACCGGTCTGACTGACTCTGTGTTTTTGAATAGAAACCGTGGTTCTGCAATGTGGGCAGGTTGCTACGTAAGGATAGGTTCCGCTATATTGCCAAGTATGCGAACACCTCTTACATCGAAGGGGTGTCTGATCCTTTTTTTTATTTTTTGAAGACATGTGTCTGTCTGTAGTATGCTACGAATAGCTAGCCTTTTAACTTTATGTAAAACGTAGGTAATAACGTGGGTTTTATATCAATATTTGTATATTACTGATTGAAATTATATAGGATTTGCAAAAACATCTTTGGTTCCAAATCATATCTATAACTTATCCGTAAGCTCATCTTTTTTATATACACCTTTATCAAATAGTTGTCTCGCAAACGCATTTTTATTTGATTGATCCATAGTAGCCAGTGATGATATTAACGTCTGCATTTGTGATTGCATTGAATTAAATTGTTCTTCCATGGTTGCTAGTTTGTCTTCTTTCTGTTTTTGGTTCTCCAGAGTCTCAGTATAGGCATCGTAGGTCAGGACCATTCTACATGTAGCACAGAATTTAGCATCTTGAGTATTACCTTCATTGCAGTTAGGGCATAACTTAGGATTTAAGGTATCTATAGAAACATTATTTTTAGTCACCATGCCATATGCCTCTAGAAGTGATTCAGAAGACTCATTTCCGAAATAGTGTATATATTTTTGGGCCATATTGCTGTTCATGCTCCAGCCAGCGTGTTGGTTTAGCGTGCTGGATTTTATCTTGATACTTTTTTCAGTTAAAGCACTATGGCGCCGTATGTGGATTGAACGGCTTGACTAAAAGACTCTTTATTTTTTCTTTATCGTCACTGGATACTGTTGGTTCTTCAAGTAGCTTTGGAAAGAACTCTTCTTTGTAGTATTTGTAAATTCCATATAGACCTTTAACGCTAAGTTGCTTTCCCATCGAGTTCTTACTTAACGCTACAAAAAGAGGAGAGTTTGGATTGTTTCTGCAAGGATGATTTGATAGCCAATCTTTTATATAAGGTATCGATTGGATTAGCGGATATGTCTTGTACCTGTTTTGCCATTAACTAGAACTTCTGCGTATTGTTTGTTATCAGCAGTTGCTTTAAAGAGGATAGCCTTTATTTTCAAATTCAATATCTCATGGGGACGAGCCGATAAGTCTCTTGCCATTGTATGATAGCAGCGGTCACGTTTGTTTGTAACCCATTTTAGAAACAATAAATCGTCTTCCTGAGACCACAAGTCAGAAGGTTTGTAGCAGCTGATCTCTTTTCTTTTGAGTTGTCTAATACCCATGATACAATCAGGTCTTCTCTCAAGTGCTGATAACTCACTTCTTCTTTTTGGGTCGTCAATGTCAGGATAATGCAGCCACTTGAAAAACCGAGATAATACTACAAGTTTTGTATTGTAACTACCTATCCACTTGTGTAATGGGTCTTCGTTTTCTAGCTTGCGACATTTGTCTAAATAGCAAAAAATACTGTCTCTTGCCATATCAATGAACTTCTTTGCAATTCCAACGGTCTTTGACAACTCTGCTAAAAACTGTATGGTATTTCTTTTATAACTGAGTGTTGGGTTGATTTCTCTTTTCATTGCTATCATGTATTCGCATATCGTTAATGCATTCTCTTTAGATAGCCTATTTCTATCCCTTAGTATCAGTTCACAAAACTTGACTGTAGTAAAGCCTTCAGTTGCTATAGTGATTTTTCGTTCTAGTAAATCATAATTATCGTAATTTCTAGATGATGGTGGTTGTGCTACTAGCGGCGGCAGTAATCGAGGTGTTAATATTTTGGCTATCGATTTCTTTGAACGTCTAGCCATAATATGTGGATGTATATACATCATGACTTAAATAATACTTTGTATGACAGAATATTATAAGACAATAATATCTTCCTATGCAAAAGAATGAAAAGTACAAATAAAGAATTTTAACTATGTGCTTATAGATATTTTTATCGATAAATAAATGGCCATAAGAAAACAGAATTTTTTCCAAAGGTACAGGAAGGTAATACTCTTCAATAAGAACTTAATCCTATCTGGAGTTATTTCATTTCTTGCTGGAGCTCTTATCACGCAGATTTATGCACTATTTGATAGTAATAATCTCTCTAATGCACTGATTACATTACTAATAGGATACTGTGTTTATATTCCACTTTTTGCTTTTCTTTTTTATAGAGATAACAAGTCAAGATATGTAGATCCATTAACAGGAAAGAAAAATTCCAAGAACATAAAAGAAGACACAAAGAAATTATTTGGAACTTTTTCAGTTTCTGAAATCATCTTCATAGTAACAAAGTTATATATTCATTATTCCTTGCTACAATCATCTGTTCAACCATATCAGGCTCTCACATTAGCAGAATTAACAGCTTGGGGAGTATTTCTTATTTCAATAAACACTGGTATTAAAGTTGTAAAGCTGTTCAAATGATAGACTGAAGAGCATCTAAATCAACCATATGTGTCATAGAATTGAATCGTCTCGATATAAATCTCTTTGCAGGAAACGCACTTGCTGCTGTTAATAGTCAAGTCCCACTGTAATTGACATTAAAACAACTTTAACCTCATAGCGTCGATTAAATCATTATCTTGTCCTATATCAAATAATTCATTGGTAAGCTCACGATTTTATCTGAATTCGAGCCATTCATGCAACTAAAAATGAATGATTCAATTTGCTCTTCATTCTCGCCCAATTTTTATAATTATTATGAACTTCTTACGCCAAATAAGTGATATAAATCATCCTTTATCTTTAGTAATACATTTAGAATCAAATGGAAATCCTTCCCTAAGAGAAACAGTCCGAGACCCCAATGGACAGATAATATCGGCTAATGAATTCTCAAATCAATTCTTGACTAGATTGAAAACAGACGTTGTAGGAAAATACATCCTCACTATCAATAATCTACGAAATAACCCTGTTAGCGTTGGTATATTGTTTGGTAATCTTCCTTTCGTAGGTCAAAACAACCAATTTAATGTAAATTTATTTAGTGGCATAGTAGTAGGAGGAATCCTAATTATTTTTGGAATCATTGTTCTGATAACAGGGCTTATAGTAGCTATATTGGATAGACGAAGAGGCGCAAGAACAAAACCGACAACAACCACATGAAACAATTTGTCTGGCAGTTACAAGAACTAAGAAATGTTTTGTTTCGTTAACACATTAGCTAATAATTATTTTCTACAATGACTTCATTTGTAATGCGCTATGCTCTCTAGTCGCTAGATAATGGCCAGAACGAAGCTCAAGACATTTGAATTGTCATGAGCTGGTTACCGAGCCATGTCCCCAGAACACTTCACTTCTGAAAACCCTCTCCTGACTATCAGGGATGTATGAGGATTGATTATCTGCATGCCTGTCGTCTCTAGCCTCTTCTCGATATACTTTGCAGCGCTTCCGGCCATGAAACTGTCATATCTTGTGTCGAATGCGAAACCATACCTGCCTGCGAAGCTTCTCGCCTCTAATCGTAAGAGGAAGTCCTTCATGGATTTCGATGCCGTGAGGAACTGGGTAGGTGATAAACTGCTAATAGAACCTAAAACACTCTATGATCAATTTGGTCAGTCTTGGTTTTCGGGTATTTTGCGGAGACCATAAGCAAACGAAGGGCGGTAGTATTAGTAAAAAAACAATTAATGATTAAAATGGGGCGGTAGTAACAATAATGATTTGGAGATTTGTATGAACCACTTATTAGATATTCAAATAAAAGATGCAGCTCCTCACATCTTAAGACGGCCATTTTTGTTTGTTGAACCAAATACAAGATTGCTTCAAATAGCAACATTTCTTGCAATAGGGCCTCAAATCTATGTGGATGGAGTAATAGTAATCGACGACGATAAAGTACAAAGAGGGAGACCCATAGGTAGAATTAGTAGTAAACATATTATTTCCAGCATTTTAGACTCTGGCTATCCGGACTGGTTCCGGACAAGTGCATCACAAATAATGGATGGCTTTGTAATGCCTTTAGAAATGGATTCTCCCTTGAAAAGAGCATTGGAAGTCTTTGAGAATACAAGGTTTGGTTTTATTCCAATATTAGCAAAAAAGGATGATAGGATGGAGGATGAAGAAGGAGATTCATTAGTAGTAACAGCATCACTTGCA
>DAOM01000194.1:7394-7613 GCA_002501855.1 Candidatus Nitrosopolaris nunavutensis | reverse complement strand
TCAGGGATCCTCGATTTTGATGATTTAGCGCACAGCAGGGACCACTGTCTCGAGGTTCAACTTCCATTTCTTCAATATATAAAAAAAAATCAATTCAAACTAGTGCCAATTATAATGATTATGCAAGACAAAGTTACGGCATCAGAAATTGGCGAGTCTATAGCCGACTCCACGCGAACGCTTAACGCATTGCTTGTTGCTTCCTCGGATTTTACCCAT
>DAOM01000194.1:0-7131 GCA_002501855.1 Candidatus Nitrosopolaris nunavutensis | reverse complement strand
TGTGTATAAGAGACAGAGCCGACTCAGAGCAACACAAAGACGCATTGCTTATTGCTTCCTCGGATTTTACCCATTACGAACCAAACAGCGAGGCTCATAGAAAGGATCTCGAGCTGATTGAGGCTATACTGTCTCTAGATATTGCGATTTTTTATACTACTTTGGAACGACTTAACGTTTCTGCCTGTGGGTATGGTGCAATTGCATCAATAATGACAGCAGCCAAAGCTCTTGGCGCGACCAAAGGAGAATTGTTAAGGTATGCCACAAGCGGTGATATAATAGGCGACACAAATAACGTGGTTGGCTACGCATCAATTATTTTTACATGAGATTGAGAAGAAGCTCTGCAAGAGCCTCTGCGCCTGGAAAAGTTGTTTTGTTTGGCGAACATTTTGTAATCTATGATAACCCGGCGATCTTGGCGGCTATCGACAGACGTGTCAATGTAACGGTGCGTGTAAACACCTCCGGTAGTATCAATATTACTTCAGACCTTGGACTCATTGGTTCGTTTGAGGATTCAACATTTCACCTGCTGAAAGGTACCAAAGAAACAAAAACAATTTTGGCGCCTTTGTGTGAATGTGCAAGATTGGTCCTTTCTGAACGAGGTTGCAATCTTGGACTGGATATTGAGTTGGTTTCGAACCTTCCAGAGAGTGTAGGACTCGGGTCTTCTGCAGCCTGCTGTGTAGCAATAACAGCTGCAGTAGATTCATTATTTCACGAACCGGATAGGTACTGGGTATGTGCCAAGGCGGCCGAATCGGAACGTTTAATCCATAAGGACTCCTCGGGCGCGGACTGCAATATTTCAGCTTTTGGTGGTATGATGTACTTTGCCAAAAGCGAAGGTTTCACAAATATTTACTCAAAGAAAGAGTTGTCATTAGGAATAATAAATACAGGAAAGAAGCACTCGACTGCAAATTTGGTGTCCTCTGTAAAAAAATTTAAAGATATTAATCGATTCTCATTTAAGGTCTTGGCCTCACTTTCAAACACTATTTGTCAGAAAGCCTTCGCCGCGATCAAAGAAGGTGATGAACAAATGCTGGGGAATTTAATGAGTCAGAACCATGTGTTACTCCAAGAGATCGGCGTTTCAGATAAGATAATCGATGAACTGGTTGACCTTTGTTTGACAAATGGAGCATGGGGAGCAAAACTAACCGGAGCAGGAGGAGGGGGAAGTATTATTGTGCTGGTTCCTCATAACGAAGATAGATTGAAAATATTTTTTGATGGCATTGGGAAGAACGGGTGGGGTAGTGAATCGATTCCGGTGAAGGTAGATTACAATGGAGTCCTTGTAGCCTAATACTAATCTTTAAATCTATACAAAATTATGGAGTGAGAAAGATGAGATCTGCACTGCTGCTAATGAAACTGGGCGGCTCCGTTGTAACCTTTAAAGAAAAACCTCTTTCACCAAATTTTAAGGCGATAAAGGACCTGTCCCGTGTGCTGGCCTCTGTGCAGATGCCTGCAGTCTTTGTCCACGGCGGAGGTTCATTCGGACATTACTGGTCTGTCAAATACAAGATGCACACCAAGCCTGATGGATATGACTTGCGTGGTATTTCAATAGTTCACGAGTCGATGATTGCTTTAAACGAAATCATCGTCAATTCTTTGATCAAAGAAGGAGTGAATCCGTATGCCGTTATGCCTTCCATGTTCACAAATGGTTTCAGACCAATCACCACTAAAATTGAAGAACTCAGAACTATTGCCAAGGGGGGAATAATTCCTATTACTTTTGGGGATGTTGTTCATGTAAATAGCCGAAATTATTCTATTTTCTCAGGAGATGCCTTGATGACAATTCTAGCAAAGCGACTCATGCCTACAAAGACTATCTTCCTAGTTAATGTGGATGGACTATACAAAGACCCGAAGACTCGAGAGATTATCCGGGAAATAAATAATGCGACCTACAAATCGATAGAGTTCTCAAAAATGCTTACGGACGTCACAGGGGGAATGAGCAGAAAAATTAGGGAAGCCTTTAAGATAGCAGCGTCGGGAATAGATGTATTGCTGGTTAACGGACTAAAGCCTCAACGAATTTTGGATGCTATAGGGGGTATCGATTTTGATGGTACCATAATTAGAGGCATAAAGAAGAAGAGTGGATAAGATTGTCGAATGCTTCTGACATGCCGCCGGATCTGGAAATCATTAAACGGCGGAAGAAAGAGGGAATTGATATACCTCTGCATAAAGATGTCCAGGCAAAGACCACTTCTACTTATTTGGAAGACATTAAATTTGTACATAATGCCTTACCTGAGCTTGATTATGAAGAAATTGACACTTCTACCAACTTCTTGGGCCATAAGTTTTCTGCCCCTATTATCATAGACTCGATGACCGGTGGAACTCCGGAAGCAACCGAAATTAACTCTAGACTAGGCGAACTCGCAGAAAAGTATGGTTTCGGAATGGGCCTTGGTAGCCAGAGAGCCGGTCTTAAGAGTACTGACCTTGCAGATACATATTCTATAGCAAGAAAAAATGCTCCTAACGCATTCCTGATAGCAAACATCGGTGGTGCGCAGCTTGCTAAAGGCCTTTCTGTTGACGATGCTAGAAAAATTTTAGAAATGATAGGGGCGAATGCTCTTGTGATTCACCTCAACCCGTTGCAAGAACTTATCCAACCAGAGGGTGAACCAAAATACAGAGGAGTGCTTCAAAAGATTTCAGAACTAGTAAAGAGTCTGGATGTGCCTGTCATGGTAAAAGAGGTAGGGGCTGGGATTTCTAGGGAAGTTGCAATCAGGCTGGCATTGGTTGGCGTTTCCGCAATCAACGTGGCCGGCACAGGAGGAACTAGCTGGGCAGGAGTAGAGAAATTGCGCGCAGAGACACAAAAAGACACAGTCAAAATTCGTTTAGGCGAATTGTTTTGGGATTGGGGAATACCAACAGCTGCCAGTCTTATCGAAGTTAGGCAGGCTGTCCCACAGGTGCCGCTGATCGCTTCCGGTGGTCTGCGCAACGGTTTAGAAGTTGCCAAGTGCATTGCATTAGGCGCTGACATGTGTGGTATGGCCTATCCATTTTTGCGTAAAGCAGCAGAGTCAAAGGAAAGTTTGTTCGAATTTGCAAAAATGATAACAGAGGAACTTAAGAGTGCAATGTTCCTGGTCGGAGCCAAAAATATCAAAGACTTGAAGAGTTCAAGGTATATATTGACTGGCTATCTAGCAGATGGAGCTAGTAGCAACCGATGAAGGCAATCGATATTAAGGACGAGCTAGAGTCTAACGCTTCCAGCGTGAACCAGTACATTCTTTCTTCGTTAGAGGGTGACCCCATTGAATTGTACCGGGCGTCAGCCCATTATATCAAAAGTGGAGGTAAACGTTTGCGTCCATTTCTATTAATTAAGTCAAGTGAGATGTTTGGAGGCGACCTAAGAAGGGCTCTGCCCGCTGCTGCTGCCGTGGAGCTTGTCCATAATTTCTCGCTCGTGCACGACGACATAATGGATAACGATGATATGCGCCACAGTGTTCAAACTGTTCACAAGCACTATGGTATGCCATTAGCCATTTTGGCAGGCGATATTTTATTTTCAAAAGCATTCGAGCTGTTAGCTGTACATGGAAGAGCCAAGGGCATTCCGGAAAAAGCAATCTGTGAGATGGTCGCCAAGCTATCTTCAGCATGCATACAGGTATGCGAAGGTCAAGCCACCGACGTCCACATGGCTTCAATGAATGATGAGTTATCAATCGACTCGCCTCAATACATTAATATGATTAGTAAAAAGACTGCCGCGTTATTCGAGCTTTCCTGCGCTTTGGGCGTATTATCCGCCCCGAATTCGAGCGCCATTGATGTGGAACGTCTTTCATGGTTTGGAAGGAACATCGGCATCGCATTTCAGCTGGTTGATGACTTGATAGGCATCACAGGAGATCCTAAGCTCACAGGCAAAGCAGTAGGCAACGATCTGCGAGAAGGAAAAAAAACTTATCCGATACTTCTAGCCCTGAATAATGCGAAGGGGGAGAACCGAAGCAAGATCCTCAAAATTTTTGGCAGAAAGAATGCGTTGGCTAGCGACCTGAAGGAAGCGGTCGGAACTATTTCTACTATAGGGATAGATCAAGAGATCAGATTGGCCGCACGAACACATATAGAAAAGGCAGTACAATCATTAGCTGATTACGCAGATTCAGAAGCCAAAAGAGCGCTCGAATCTTCTGCCTCCTTTATAGTAGAAAGGAGCTTGTAGCGTTATTGACGTCGTCGTCATCCTACTCAGTTGATGAAGGCACTAGAAATTTCATTAAGATTATCGTTTTAAAAAATGCCATACAGTATGGCGGAAAAGCGAGGGACGAAACTGTTATTTCCAAAATTATTGCTCAGAGACCAGATCTTCGGAGCAATTTAAAAATTCTGATTCCTGAAATCAAAACCACGCTAGAGGAAATAAATGCATTAACGTTAGACGAACAAAAAGCACTGTTCGCACGTATCGCACCTCATGAATCTGCTGCCAAGAAAAAGGGGACGGCAGGTCATGATGCGAACCTGCCTTCACTACATGACGCGAAAATGGGCAATGTCGTTACAAGATTTCCTCCGGAGCCGAATGGATTTCCTCATATAGGACACGCCAAAGCTGCAATTATTGACGATGAATACGCTCGTAGGTACAATGGGAAGTTAATCCTACGTTTCGACGATACGAATCCTTTAAACGAAAAACCAGAATATTATGACGCGATCAGAGAAGGCATAGAATGGCTTGGAATAGAACCAGATATTGTGAAGAACACGTCTGACGATATCCAATTATTATGTGATTACGGTAAAAAATTGGTAGAGCTTGGTGGAGCATACGTGTGCAGATGTACTCAGTCTGTAATGCGGGATCTCCGGTCAAAAGGACTTCCATGTGATTGCAGAACGGATACAACGAACACTCGAGACCTAGTAAGAAAATTGTTCGATGGTTCATTTGAACCAAATACTGCGGTGCTCAGATTCAAAGGTGACATGGCTGATCAAAATACAGCCATGAGAGATCCAACGCTTTTTAGAATAATCGAAGGCCACCACCCAAAACTAGGTAATTCTAATAGAGTGTGGCCCACTTATGATTTTGCAGCCCCCTTAGAAGACAGCCTCGATGGTGTAACGCATGCACTTCGGACAAAGGAGTATGAATTACGCAATGCACTGTACTTTGCTATACTTGAAAGGCTCTCTCTTCGTAAGCCTTCGATGTTAGAATTTTCGAGATTAGAGTTCGAAGGAATGCCTGTTTCCAAGCGAAAAATTAAGCCGCTGGTAGAAAAGGGCCTTGTTCAAGGCTGGGACGATCCTCGTCTTCCGACTTTGGCCGCGTTCAAAAGGAGAGGTTTTTTACCACAGGCAATTCGCAAATTTGTCCTTTCTTTGGGTCTGACCTTGTCTGAGACTAAGCCACCGTTTGAAGCACTTGAAGCATTCAACAGAAAAATTATTGACCCTCAATGCATCAGGTTATTTTTCGTTAAAGATCCAGTTCAACTACAAGTGCGGAATGGTCATACGAAAGAGGTGACTTTGAGCAACCATCCGAGCATGAATCTGGGGCACAGAAAGATACGTGTGTCAAATTCCTTTTACATCGCTGGCGACGATGCAGCTAGCCTAAGAGTTGGAGATGAAATAAGGCTGATGGAGTTATACAATATAAGGATCGCTGATATTAAATCCGAATATACTCACCAGCTTCGTGGTTCGGACAAGAGTATTAGTAGTGGTAGCGCCGGTAGCAGTAGTAATAGTGGCGGTGGGCCTATGCATGCTAGTAATAGGAATAATAGCGGAAGACTAATAATAGTCGAGCAGACGGGCGACGAGATAAACCAGGATATGCCGAAAATCCAATGGGTCGCAACCGAGGATGCGTTACCGTATAGAGTTATGATTGCTAGGGAACTGTACATTGGAGAAAATTATAACACAAACAGTCTTGAAAGATGTGAAGGATTTGCCGAGTCATTCGTATCATCCCTGAACGAAGGTACGCAGGTTCAACTTGTGAGATTCGGCTTTTGCAGGATAAACGGTGGCAATACCGCAATATTCACTCATAGGTAGAAGGAGACAGGAAGAATGAATGAAATGAAATGAAAATTGCTCGAATAAAGAACGCCAGTCTCGTTGAGACATACGCCATAGTCTCCGACGATGGAAAAAGACTAATTACAAGACCAGAAATTCAAGACCAGACAGGCATACCAATACCGTCTAGCATAAAGGAATTCATGTTCAAAGGTTGGCTAGACGAAGTTAAAGAACATCAAAGAAAGTTAGAATATGCTCATATGGTCGAAGAGACCGAGCTATTGGCGCCTCTGCCAAACCCACCAAAGATAATCTGTTTAGCGTTCAACTATTATGATCACGCTAAAGATGCAGGTTTAACTCCATCTGATGAGCCGGTGATTTTTATGAAACCAAGGACCACTTTGAATTCTCCCTACAGTAACATTGTCTGTCCTTCCTTTGTTAAACGCTTGGATTACGAGGCGGAAATTGCCGCAATAATTGGTAAGGATACAAAAAAGGCGTCGATAGAGCAATCTGTCGACTCTATTTTCGGATACATGATCTTGCATGATGTGTCTGCAAGGGACATTCAGTTTAAAGATAAGCAATTCACTAGAGGGAAGAGTATTGATACCTTTGCCCCCTGTGGTCCATGGATTACAACGAAAGACGAGATCTCAGATCCTCAAAATTTAGCGATCGTTACTAAAGTCAACGGAGAGTTACGGCAGAAATCCTCAAGTGTAAATATGGTAATTCCTATAAAAAAAATAATTTCTAGCCTCAGCTCCATAATGACGATGGAAGAAGGTGACATCATTTCGACAGGCACGCCTGCAGGTGTTGCCATGTCAATGAAAGAACCAAAATATCTCAAGGACGGCGATATAGTAGAAATTTCTATCGAACACCTAGGCACGATCAGAAATAGGGTCGTGTTTCAGTGAGGACGATAGTAAGACTAAAATCAGGAATAACGATCGAACAAGTCTTTATTGGGCAATAGTGTTACCAGTAATATTAGTGGAATCGACAATATTATTGCGCAAGCAGATATCAACC
>DAOM01000166.1:3639-4922 GCA_002501855.1 Candidatus Nitrosopolaris nunavutensis | reverse complement strand
ATCTATGTAAGTACTACACCTAGGTTTTTGAATATTTGAGACTGTGTAAGTGGCAGCTCAATAATCTCTTTTACTTTTTGAAGGAGATCATTTAGTCCGCCAATGTCTTGATATGAGAGTTTTGCATTTAATTCATCATTTTCAGTCTCGTTAATCTTGTTACAATTGTTGTCAAAATCGGTTTGGCATTTCAAATTCTCAGTTTCTTCTACGGCCGTCATATTCTCTCCTATTTCACTACTCATGCCAACAGCCCATATATTCTTGGATCTCTCATAAAAGTCAGAAGGATTAGATTCAGGGCCATAATCATCAATCTGATCCATGACTACGCGACCACAGTTTTTGCAAACGATTTCACCCTTGTTGTAATCATAAATAAGACCACATTTACACTCGGGACAATTTGTATGGTATTCTGTACAAGTCATTAAATGAATCACCTAGTCATCAGGAAGGAAGATAGGAGAACAGCAGCTCGAAGAATTAAATCTTGATGGAGCAGGCAATCCGTCGTATAGAAATAAATTGCTGGAAGCGCTTTCGACTTTCTTTATATTGGAATTGATTTTGCATGGCCATTTGTTCGAATAATTTTCAAAGTCTTACAGGCACTGAAAAAAATATTGTATTGACACACCCGTTCATGGATAGAGGGTGAATTAGTCTATCTAAAGTGGTCATAACAATTTACTATGATTAGAAATAATTCTAGATAAAATGTTTTTGGTTTTCGCTTTTAATTGTCACTTTAACATTATACCGGTAAACAGAGATGTGATCCAATGATATTTGTTCAATTTTGTACAAGATTATATTGAACAATCACGATGAAATTCTGAAGAACAGAAAAGGGAACTATGCTTTCAATTCTTCTAATGTAGTGCAAGGACTTGAAAGTCGAATTTGAATGAGAATTATGCTAAATATGAAATTAATAAATATGAAATTAATAAATAAATGAATTGTTATGGTATAGGCGCGCCTCCACACAAATGCAAAAGCATTGGTGCGTTGCCGCTGTTTTTGCTAGTAACTATCGAATATTCTTTTAGTTCTGCTAAATCAGATTGTTCTACTTTTGATGATTGCCAGATCGCGTGTATCGCACACTGGCTATTTGATAGGATTGTTTCGTTTAGAAGCGGCGCAATTGGTAAGTATGTCTTTTGTTTCAGATATGGATTCCATGCATTGTAAACAAAGGCAATCGATGGAGATACACCTATCCTTGTTAATTGATTTGGTGTATTCTTAATCGTTGTTTGATTGACTGTTGGTGG
>DAOM01000166.1:0-3326 GCA_002501855.1 Candidatus Nitrosopolaris nunavutensis | reverse complement strand
TTGACTGTTGGTGGTGGGGTTGTCTGATTGAGTCGAATACTGCCATTTGTATGGTGGAGTTCTTCTAAACGTATTTGGTTAACTGATATAGAGAGACTAGCAGTACTTGGAAGTACTACACGGTAGTCTGTAGGGTTGAAAAGTTCTATATAGGTAATTGTGAAGTTGCCTGCTCTCACTCCTCCTGATGTCACTATGTTGTCCACTTTAGGCAACTTACCTGTAGCGTTAGTAGTCGAGGTAAGATTTGCATCGTACATACATATGTATCCTGGTTGGGATAATGCAGTAATTATCTTGAGTTGAGCTGCTTTAAGCCTTGATAATTGGCCTGCAAGTATTTGCAGGGATGGTTTAGAATTAGAGTCACAGGGGAGTTTTGCATATACCTGGCCATTCATTATCTCATATGGCATAGCATCATAAACAGGTACGAAGTCATGAGGTGGAATTATCTGATGCGATAATACTAGTATTCCAGGATTTCTAACAAAAATGATGGCATTCCCTGCTGCTGATGTTTTATTATTGCTGCTATTATCATTTCTTACGGTGCTATTACGAATCTGATTTATGGCCGTTCCCAACATAGTTTTTGGGTTCAGAAAAGACTGAAGAATATTGGTCGCATCGGGTGAGGTTAGCGCGGGTGTTGGCTTCATTGTAGCCAGTCCCTTGCTTATTGTGTTATTCACGCTATACGGATTTTTAATCGTCGTTGCTGCTTTGACTAAAGTTGTATTATTACTGCCACTTCTATTATTGTTTTGTGCCAATAGTAGTTGGAATTGGTTGTTATTTATGAGTAAGATAGATGCCGAAAGAATAATAGTAATCGCAAGTGTTACATATAGCCATCTAGTCTGCTTTTTCCTCATTACTACCACCTAGTTGGTCTACTTTATCCATCCCTTTAGCAGCAGTTTGAGAACTTCGAGAGCCATCAGGATTCCTCATAATCTTCTATGAAATATATGGATGGGTGTCTAAATTCCTAGTTCTTTCACCTAGATAACATAAACTCATTTCTTTGCTTTCTTTCTACACCTAAAGATGTTTCAATAACTCTTCTTTTGATATCTGTGCCTGACAAAGAACTTTTTGTCATGAACTAAAGGATGAAGTAATCTAATAATAATAGTTATTTATCATGAAGTTAAGTATAAAAAAAAGGTTATGCACAAACCATCTGTTGGTAATATCTACGCAATGTCAAAGTGGGAGATGTAATGAGTGTCTCGAAATACTTGATCAAGGGGTGAAATGTGGACATAGATGCCATCTAAACACGGCGGATATTAGTCCCACCATGGGCGAAAGTTTAAGGCAACAACAAGCTGAGCAAGAGAAAATTGAGACAATAACACCAAATAAACCTCACATAGCATAACAGCTTCCTTCGTAAGCTTAGAGGGAACTATTACCAATTATGACTGCAGAAATAGATGAAATTCGGAAGCGTTGGGCAAGATTGCGTGTCTGCAAAGTATGCAGCACAAGATTTCAGAGCAGCAGGGAAATGAGGGAACACAAGGCAAATCATCATTCATATTGAGGTAGCTACACCAAACTAAAGTTCCATTAAGTTAATCGTGACTTTTCCTTTCTAGTCTTGAATTCTTCAACTAAAACCTGAAATCGAGAGGCACGACACGCAAAATAAATAATAGTATATAATCTATCAATTTGTTGACCTCTAATGAGCCATATAATCTCTAACCCTCATGTTGAAAGAGAGATGAATGACAATTTTGTTTGCTTACTGTATTTTCGTGACCTCAATGATCTTGATATTAGAAATAACGGAATGGATCCTTTTACAATATGGGATAGATTGGGATATAGAGCCTTCGATGACAGTGTCGTACCTATAATTCTTGACCAGTTGATTTACAACAATGTAGATAGGGGATTTATTCACTTTAATACTGCAACTCGAAGAGTCTTACTTACAAACGAAGGAAGACAATGGGCTGAAGACAAGTGTAGGACAAGGGCAGGAGTTCTAGGCTGAAAAGGAGGGACTGTAATTAGCTTCTCCTCCAGTTTACTATTCTATTCCAAAATCGGATGAAGGATTTTTAGGCAACAGGATATCCTACGCAAAGAAAAAAATTGAAGATTTATGCAAGTCGGCACCTGTACAAGAGAATGCGCCAATAGTCATCGGGTTTGGTATAGTGGAAATTGACTATAAATTCATAAAACTTTTCGATGAAGCCTATAAATGCTTTCTATTGGGACTGTATTACTCTACCGTTTCTCTCTGCAGTGTAGCAACAGAAAGATTATGTTATGATATACTTGAAAGTTCCAAGATAAATCTCGATGATACAGAACTAGATAATGATCAGAAAAAAGCGTTTTTTAAGATACCATATACTGCTCTAGTTGAATTATTAAATGAATGCGATTTAATCAGTGACCAAATAGCGAAAGACATGAAGAAGATAAATGACTTAAGGCAAAAATATGTCCATCCGTTATTAGAAGGCGATTCGTACAAAGATTCTAAGCACTCCATAAATCTTCTATGTAGTATAATTGATTCGTATGTGAGCTTAAAAAGGTCAATGCATCATATGTGATCTCTACGAATGAAAAAACCAATGCAATGCGGGTCGGATTCTGGGTGATAGTTCCATTGTCTGTCAGGCTAGCAGATTGCCTAGGGTCTTTGTGTAATATCCATAGTCCCACCAAGAGGCAATTATTGCGTCCTTTGAAATCCACTGAAAGGCTTTTGTCCACCGAGTGGCATTGTCTGCATAACACCATGATATCATAATCTTGGTTCAATCCACCTAATCTTCTGGGGAGGATATGGTGAGTGTCTAAATGAGGAACCTTATTCCGAGTTCTCTCACATAGATAACATAAACTCATTTCCTTGCTTTCGTTCTAGATTCTTCTACTTCAGTAATCAATCCTTCATAAACCTTTATTTAGTGCCCTTAAACAGTTAGTACAGTTAGCTAAATGATACTCACACTTCATGGTGAGCTTGAACACAAAAAGGTTATACAGTTAGAATGTTATTTTGACAAGTGTACAATATGACATGTAAGGAGGGCTTTAACAAACGCAAACCAATAGAAAACTGATAACAGTTTTTGTTCTTGGGTTAGTGGCGTTTATGGTTAGCGGTTCAACGATGACAATGAAAGTTTATGCCATCCAAACTTTGCCAACTTGCACAGATCCAACAGGACATAACCTACCGTGTATGATGATCATATCGACATTGCCAGCACCTCCGAATGCGTTGCAATGTCAGGAGACTTCAGGTCAGATCCTACCGTGTTCCTATACGACGCAGAATTTGA
>DAOM01000167.1 GCA_002501855.1 Candidatus Nitrosopolaris nunavutensis | reverse complement strand
TGATTCACAACAGATTCTTGTTTGGTTGCCAATGCTAAATATTCACCTCCTTGCTAACTATATAAAATACCTAACGATAGCTATAAAGGTTACTAATGGTGTATTTGCACCATTAATTGATGACAAAACCAAGAAGAGGAACAAGAAAAAAGAAGAAGACATATGAAACACTAAGAATTGAAACTGAAGTTAAAAGACAACTAGCACTAGCATGTCCAAAAGCATATACGTATAGTGAATTTCTACGCCAATTACTCTCTAGACAAATGAAAGCAGAAAAATAACAAACCGCTACCGCCTGACCATTTCATCCCTTTTGATATAGGTTCTTCTTAGTTTAGTACATAAAATGATGAAGGTGCGAAACAAGACTTGTCACGGTAGACATAAAAGAGATTTCTTGTATTCGCTGAAATCTGGTGCCCATCCATTTTTCTGGTTTGTTAGAATTTACTCGCATTAAGCAAATCTAAAAAGTTCCACAAACTAAAGTCTTATAGTTCGGTTTAGAATTGCGAAACACGTTATTCATACCGCTTTCCTATTTCTTTGAACAACCCCAATCTGATTTGAAATTTTGGTTAGTTAATTGCTTCCAAACGATATTTTGTTGCAGTATATTGCACTGTCACACAAAATTAATGCACAAATAGTTTTGTGAATAAACACAATCAGTAAGAATAACTTGTACTAGCAAGAGAGGCTCAGAATTATTTCCCAAGGAGCATTCTAATGCAATTTAATGTAAATGGCAACAACACAGAACTTTAGCGTTTGAAGGCTTGGTTTGCAATTATCTGATTAATTGTTTGATAGTCATCTTCTCCAAACCTTTCATTTATCGGAATAATTCTATCATGATAATTTGAAAAGTATTTACTAATGACTTCATCGGCATTTGGAATAACGAGGAGCATTCTTTTGTTGCTGCCTTTATCAAAGTTTGTGGTGAAAATATTTCGTATCACTGGATCTCTAAACGAGTAGCATATAACAATCCATATTCGTTTGTTTTCCAAGTCCTTGTTCAAATTATAGAACATTTGTATATAAGGTTCCACATACAATTGCTTTTGTATTAGTGGATAGATAACCATATCTTTATCATATTTTGAGCCTTTTCCAATTTCAGTAGCAAAATCTAGGTGATATTCTTTTTCCTTTATACACTCAGTGTCTTTCTCTTTTAACCATGATGTTGAGCCATGAAGTTTGACTAGACGGAGTTTGCCACCAGGTCCATTACAAACCGTATTTCCAGCACAACGCAGAAAGAAGTCTGGATATAGACAACCATTGCCATTAAAGCATGTGTCCAGAGTTACGCCTATTACATCCTCTCTCCAAAAGGTCTCTAGATTATTATCATAGTTAGTGGTGAATAAAGTCCAAGAGTAACTATATTTTACCTTCAAATCCCTCGAGTTAGCTGGGGCATCTCCGCTTGCATCTGCTAAACTGTTAAAGAAGTGTGAGTATACCTCCTTACGCTTGTTACTGAATTTATCCTTTAGCATGCACGATTTTCTAATAAATCGCTTAAGTTTTGTCTCAAGTTGAGTAAGTGTATCTGTAAAGCTATCGTCAAGATTTTTACTAAAAAATGATTTTTCACAAATCTTCCTGCACGAGTAGATAGCAAGCTCTCCGAAATTGTCCACGCTGTACTGTTTTAAGCCATCAATTACTGAGAAAACTGCTTCAATGTCTACGGAACCGAGATCCTGTTCTAGTAGCTTAACGATCTCATCATATACCCGCTGCTCTTGTTGTGTAGCCGTTTTTAACTCTTCTTTGAAATCTACTGTCATTTCCTTCATAGTTGGATTTCCAAAGGGCTTTGAAGCTCCTGCTCCAAAGAAAAATGAGACATCTCCTGTCAACACTGGCATAGCGTGTAGAAAGAAAATTACAATCTTTAAAGATTGTGAGTTTTGGTGGACGAAACATAAGTTCTAGGCTTTTAAATATACATCAATCTGTTTAGTGAGGGTCGATTGATAATGTATTTTATGTACCTCGCTCAGAATTAGTTCCTGAAGAATTTAATGTAATTTAATGTAAACGACCATAATTTCGAGTTCTATAAACATTCAGAAATAACCATGTATTGCAAATCTGCTATTCAACAACCATTATTACTTCTTAAGTTTGAATGATTCTAAATGGTTATCTGGTCTATCTCGCTCAAATTTTCGTATTTTGAATAGCCCTTGCCCTCCCAATTGTTTAAAAATCAGATTCGGTTATTATACAGGCAAGGGGATTCAGAAGTGATATGTTATAGTTGCCGAGAGGAGGATTTCATAATCGTGTTCAATAGTTCAATTAGTATCTAATTCCCTCGTGAAATCCTTAGGTTTATATCAATTAACTGCTTCTAATTACCTCCCAGCACCGCTTTTCTTATTCTTAAAAACTACTAAACCGATCGTAATCGTATGCTTGTTTTAGTGCAGTATAGTGCACTGGTGTCCATTTTTATGAATGCTATCATAAGACCCAAATGCTATCAAACTTCCTTGATTGATAATGTAATCGTAATTCTGTATAAAAAAGGGGATGGAGCACTTAGAGCTTCATATACCCTGGAACGAACAAATCAGACATCGAAAATCCTTAGTGCCAGTCCCGTCTTCTATCATTAGGATCTTTTGGTGTCGGAAGCAAATCACTTTTTGAACCTCTAACAGCGAATTCTATGTTATATAGTTGGATTTTAGCCATTGATTAATATCCCCTGCTCCCATCATGTAGCCTTTCCGCTCTTAACTTCTGAGCATAATCCTCTAAGACCGGAATAATCCCTTAAGCGGATGGTAGTCTCCATGCAGGTACACTTGCTGTTGTTGAAGAATCTGCACTCACATTGGTTATTGCTATGATATTGTAAATTGTGATTGCAACTACCACAAAAAGAACCGGGTTCACGTTCAGTCGTCGTCATCTTCGATTATTCCTCGGTTATCTTTTGCTGTAGTAGCTACGGAATGATGCCAGTCTAGATGTTTTATGAATTTGTCAAGATCGCATGCATATTTGGAACAATAATAACAATGAAGTTTAACCTTGGGTATTGGCTGCTCTTCACTAATAAGACTACTCAATCATGGCCTCCGAGACAGCTCCTTAAATCTGTCCTGCATCACTGCAGCTATATTTCCTTCACCACGTAGATCAGCCATACATGGCTCACATAGGTACAACTGCCCCTCCTCTTCCCTATCCATTATTTCCTCCAAAGAGTCCTCATTATCAGGGATAATGTATATTGGCTCTAATGGAGTATCTTTGGACTTGCAGTTATCACAGATTTGTTCGCTGTGCATATCTATCTATGAATCTCCTGTTTAACACTCCAATTACCATATAGAATGGCATGGACCCTATTCAAATCCGGCTCATATCGAAGGATTTCCTTTTCTAATTCCTCTAGCTGCTTGTTTTGATGTAGATATATCCTAGCTCTTTCCATATTTGACTGCAAGAATTCCTTCTCCTTTTGACGTTGTTTACGTCGGCTTAGGTGTTTTTCTATGTCTCTAGGAACCATTACCCATATCTCCTGCAACAAGTTGCTCAGCAAATGTTGGTTTCTTCTTACTTGGGAACTTCTTCTGCTTCCAATACGTCTCTGCCAATTTGTTAATAGTATGACCGGCTCCCATCATTCCTGCCAATTCATCAATAGAAAGCTCCGATAGAAACTCATCTAATTCAGCCTTACAAGCTGTTACCAGTGGAACTGTGCCCTTCGCCAGCTTCGCCGGCTCAGGTAGACCTTCTATTCTGTTGATATCACGTTCTATTAGCTCAACCACATACTGACTAAACGATTTGTCTTTGATATCAAAACGTATCAGTCTATCTACCTTATCCATCAATTCCTGCTTGTCTCTAGGGTAGGAGAAAGTAGCTACTATATGCTTCCCTACCACTTTCTTCCTACCTCCAATGAAGCAAGCAACCAGCAATAGCAATAACTTTCCTTTAATGAATAATAATAATAAATAAATAAATTAATTATTAATTGTGTTATTATTATACGGGTTTTGAGAGTGGAGTCTATGGAGAAATCTTCTATAATTATCGGGTTAATAATTAACGAATACATTTCTTTTTGGTTTCTTTTTGGGATTCCAGTGGATATGGTGGTTGCTCGTTCACTCGCAACGATGAAGGACATAGTTAGGAGAACCCCTCACTACAACATTCTTTGCATATCAAACATAGACTAGAAGCTGAATATTGCCCGTTACATACCTGGCATGGGTATATCTTGGGTGTTTGGTCAGCTAAACAGTCACTACAAAACCACTTGTTACTATTTTCCCGGAGAATAGTACATACTTCACAGGTGGTCATACCTTGACCTCCTCAGATAGTCACCAGCCCTTAGCCTTCCTACCTATGACCGGAACGGACTCTATCTTGCCTTCCTTCCTTAGTCTAGCCAGCATCTTCCATATTGTTGTCGGGCTAAGTACGGATAATTGCACAAGCTCGCCGTAACTAACGCCAGGATTCTCTTCGATTATCTTAACTAGGTTATTCTCATATTTGATCAGAAACTTCTTATGAAGTGTTTCGGTTATGCTGGCTGATATCCTACATCTCTGCACTGTGTCCTCAGGTCTCCTTACATTTGTTGTAGATGGATCATAGCTGGCAGACGCAGTCAAAGCGAGGGGTTAGCACCTTTTCCGTTCGTGTGCCCTTGCAGATTTTGAACACGGTTTATGTCGTTCTATGCGATTCAATTACTTACTGTCTCCCTTTGCTAGTGACGCTTGAAGCAAGTGCTGACAAAATTTACTTCTAGAGACTAGCCCTCTTTGTGTTTCGATTAGCTTGAATTGTTTTTCAGGTACAGAAATTGTTATCTGTTTTACCATTTGTTGTAATGGACTTGAGAAGAATAATGATACTAAGGAACTAAGTTTGATAATCATACGCCGAATTCATCCCTTCCACTCTTCACAAATTTTTTGAAGTATCAAATAATTTGCTATCGTCCGTTCGATCGCGCCGACACTAGCAAATCTGTAGAATATCATTTTCACTGTCTGTCTTTGTCCATTATCAGAAACGTAGGCGTCAGTTGGCATTATTACTCATTCCTCGTCGCCGTCGTTCCTGAAGATATTCGCGCAGTTCTGTAAGTACTTCCTCAACGTGGCGTATACCTTCGTCTTCTGCCACTCTACGGCTGAGTCTTTGATCTATCTCATCATTCTTAGGTCGAATTTCTGGTAGTTCTGTGACAGCTGCAAGATCTTCCTGTATGTCTTCCTTCTCCTGTTCTGTTATTTCATCTGTATACAAATTGAGCTGTGAAAAAAAGTCACTTATTCCCGGTCGATACAACACTTCGTTTGCTGGAAACGTCACAAGATCAGTTAGATCGTATCCACCTTCCGGTGCAATTTCTTTGGATTGAAGCATATGCAGTATGTCCTTCCAGAGTCCTGCCGCGCCAATCTGTTTAACTGCAATGATTGCATCTATTTCAG
>DAOM01000037.1 GCA_002501855.1 Candidatus Nitrosopolaris nunavutensis | reverse complement strand
TAAATTCATCAGCTTGTAACCAGCTAAACCATTAGTTAAAACCAATGCCAGACGCTGTGGACAGTTTTCCCTGTGAGTTGAGCTACAAACTATGTGGGACCATATCCTTGATATGTGCTAGAAATTTGGTTTTCCCTTTCTATTTTACCGTCCTTACCGTACGGTTACGAGTTGCTTAGAAAGGGTAATGTTAAAAGGTAGAGATGATATCCAAGAACCAATAATTATGGCCTTGATCTCTGATTTTCATGTATTTTCGGTACTCGATATTTTCCTCTAACTTTTCACGATGATTTAAATTGATTAGTTGTTGTACTTACACAGATATGCTACACTTCTGATTACCTAAATGAGTTACACGTTGGTGCTTCCTTGTCACAGTATTAGCACCACCTAACGTTCCTAGAAACGTCTCTGATAGAGTCAGACCATTTATTCCTCCATGTTCTCTAGGCTCATTATATGCCTTGACAAACATATCATATCTTGATTTCCCATCATCTGTGCTTGGTATATCTTCAAGTTGCTAGAAACTCATTTCTACTACTTGGTGTATGCTTCTACCTTTCCTTGTAGTTGCGGATAGGAATTAGGAATTAGTTTAACATCTAATATGATCGTGTTTGAGAAAAAACCTGAATAATCGATGTAAACTGCATTCCATTATCATACATTATCTTCTTGGGCTTTCAGTTGATCATTACCATTTCTCCAGTACATGCAGAGTATCGATAGTTCTCTTTCTCTCAGACCATCTACTTGCTACCTCTCTGTAGTTACCTGTTCTTCCATTTGTAGTATATCATCCTAAGTATAACATATTTCTTACAAAATACTGATTACTGTGTCACTGTGTCACCAGTCCATTCATGTTCATAAATTAAGTTGAATTTTCTTTCGATTCTATAGGATATACACTTCATATCAACAGCGTAACCTAAGTGTGTAAGTACAACAGTTAGTAAATTACTAAATCGCGTAACGTCTAGTGAGTTCCTATATTAATGCCTGCAACTATTGCCATAAGTCTTATTACAATGTATGGTTATATCTTCACAAGCTACAACATCCTGTCCTTCTAACCCAAACTAATATGACTAAGGTTTGTATTTTTAGTGTTTAATGCCATTTCAATATCTATATTTATCCAACTATTGTAGTTAACAGTAACTCTATCACACGAATATCGCTTTTAGATGGAATATGTGGGGTGATGTCGCTGAAACCCTTTTTGAATTTGAATGGATTTGGTAGGGTTTTTGCCACTTGGTCGGTATCTTTGTTGGTCTAGACTTGCAATTTCGTATCCAAGTCAGGTAGCAAACTTGAATTTTGCATGGACGGTTATAGTCGACGGCGAACTTTGACAAATCACGTTCTGCTTTCTTAAAGCCGTCGTTCGCCATCAACGAACCTAGGTCCTGCGACATTGCTCTTGGCTTTGTTTTCAGAGGTGTCTTGGGCCTACCTCAGAAGGCTTAAGTAAAAGCTATCTTCAGCTTAAGATATATGAAAACAAGAGAAACAACGATTATTATTGGAGTTTTATTTGGAACTATGCTTGTTATGTCAGGAGTTGGATTAACGAACACTATTCTCGTTAATGAAACATTTGCCGCAGCAGCACCAGGAAATATGACAAATGCAACTAATACAATGAATCCTCAAGCTGTTGTTCAAAAAGGAGCAACTTCTTCAAGTAATGATGTAAAAACAACAATAACTAACAACAATATTACTTTGGGAAATCCATTCTATATAGAATATGATAAAATTACAAGTACGGTACCAGGTATTCCTTTAAATGGCGGAGGACATGCTACTGGAGTAACATTCTCAGGTAATGGGATTGTAAAAGGTATAGGCTTCACAGATACTGGCAGAGCTCTGATCATCCCAATATCTAAAACAATTGTAGGTATTTTTGGAGGGTTGGCTATTAAGGCTAATGATGGCGGCGGTAATGCTAATGGGAATGCCACGCTTAGTTTTAGAGAGGTTGTACACATGACTCCTGCTGGAACAATGCAAGGAAGTGGAGCAGCTATCTTTAATGCAAATGCAACACGAAATCTGTCTTTTCTTAGCAATACAGTAGCGATGTTTACTAATACTGGTAACAAAGATGGTACCGATACAATTAAGGCTTGGGAATGGAAGTATAGATAAGACAAAAAGATACTCCTCTAATCCTTTATTTATCTATTAAGTTGGGGAAAATAATACCTTATAACACAAATGCAATATTTTCTCATTGATAAAGATTCTAGAGTATGGGTATAGCTGCTCCTAGTGCTGAGAAAGATAAGTTAAATGACCCCCTCATTATACTTAATTACCACGATACCTTTGCTATCTTATTTTTGTCGACCGGCTGTTCTAGGTTTGATATGACAGTTAGAATATTTTGAAGTGTTGACCTCATTTCTTTATACTCTAGTTTCGTAACTTGCATTTCATTGTCCTCTTCCTGTCTTAATTTTTGAATCTGATCCCCTTCTTCCCTTAATTCTGACATCTGCCTTTGTAGCCTGTGAGAATCGTGTCGTCGATCGTTAGATGGTCTATCGCGGAAATAAAACCTCGCATGTTATCGTTACCTTCTAGTAAGTCCACATCAATTGGTTTAAAGTAAGAATCTTTAACATCCTTTATACGGTGACCATCTAGTAGCTCAATATAAAGAGGACTTAGACCGGCTTTCGTCATAGTCGCTTCACTCACGCTATATGGAAAAATGATGAGAGAAGGCATCACAGTGGCATTTCTTAACACCTCCACTTTCTAAAGATGAAGCACCTCTGCTGCACTAGTTGCTATGCCGCCAATTTGATGCATTATGCCCAGCAAGTCTCCACAACTCCACATCTCTACTACCTTACCCTGTGAGACGCGATAAATGTTGTTCTCTGTCCAAGTGACCTGCTTACTTGTGGGCGGTACACCTTGAAAAGTACCCGTGTGTGTGGCTCGTACGTTACTCCGTTCTACGACGAGATCGCCATCGACAATTATGAACTCTAGTGTCACATGCAGGAAAGGCCTTGAAGATCATGTTGGCAATCGCTTTAAAGCCTTCTTTGCCAGCTGGAAGTTTAGGGTCGCTAAAATGGTGGACAAAATTAGATGCTAACAGATTGTCCAAGGGTGCCATGCTCGCGCCTCCGTTTTTGAATTCATTCACAAACCTGTGCACGACGGTTTTATGTTCTTGTGTATATACAGGGGCTCATATTTTAAGATTTAAATAATGCTTTAAATATTAAAGTATTATAATAGGTTGTCCTTATTTGTTCGTGGAGACAGACAAGGTGCGTGCTTTCCTTTTGAGCAGCAGTAGGATTTGTCTTCTACTATCGTTATTATAAAACAATGGTGCGTTCTGTCCTTATTGCGAGATGGCATTACGAGTCACCAACTAAAAAAAAGATAAAGAAAGGATGAGGAACAGGAAGAGAAGAACAAGATAGAATAATCAGGATCGTAAAAGGGGATAAGAAGTACCCAGTCAATCAAGACAAGTCAAAATGAAATGAATATATCTAAATTACCTCACAGCCACAGGTCAAATTCTAGCAATTATTTGCGATAGAGTCTGAATCTTTACATTGATAATTATTCTAAAAACTTGTCAACTACTGCGGATCTTAAATTCGGTAATATCAGGATGACTTGACAAAGATAGGTTGACACCCAATAACATTGCGGCGAAGTATATGTATCCGGCAGCAACTCCTTTGGGAGATTTGCCATCTGCAAGAAGATGATTGCTTGATTTGTGAGCTATTTCAATAGCTAACTCGGGAATCAATCCTTGTGGAGGTGGTTGTTGAAATCTAGGTTTTGCTAGATTCCAACTGTGCAATCGCACTATCGGAGATACTGGTACTCTTTGGTATCAGAATAATAAAATAATTCTTATCAGCGCGTTCAACCGAAGTGACTGATTTGTATTTTTTAGTAGAAATGTCAAACTCCACCATCCCTGCGTCGATGCTGCCTTTAGTATAGACCATCGTCAACACTTCTCCCGACAGCGGACTTAAAGGTACTAACGAAAACACATAACCCTTGTATGAGCTTACAGGTAGAAGCTGCTTCATATAGGGAGCAACTGATACAAGATATAGAAAAACATCCTCTATGGTCGAAAACTGTTCAAATTCAAATTTCACAAGCTTGCTCGGACGTTTCCGTGATATAAGTATAGGGTTTTAATGGGGGAATCAAGGCAATCTGAAATAGAATGCTTGGAATTAGGCATGCTCATACTCAACAGCACGGGTATGCGTTGTACCAGAATCAATCAAAGATATAAATGAGAACTTTGGTACGTTTATTAATTGTTATACGATCTGATCTCAATTATGTCTTATATTCTGATAGTTTTCATTACGCATCAAGTCATTTGAGGCTTGCTCTAGCCTCTGTAGTGGGGGAGAGCTATCGAATTATTTTGAGGCAACGTTTTTTCCTTAATTCCTGGGTTCTGTTTCTGATGGTTACTTCTGTTACTCCTGCAGCTGCCGCAAGATCACTCTGAGTTCTATGTTCATTACTATCTCTATTATTCATGGACGATAGGTAAAGCATCGATGCTGCCAGCCCCATGGGATCTTTTCCTGCAGCTAACTCATTGTCATTAATCTGCTTTACGTTTTGTTATCTCGCTTAGATTAGCCTTATTTGCAACTCTTCCGATGCACTTTATAGGATCTTGTATTGGGATTTTAAGCTCAAGTTTCGTGCAAGATCTTTACGTGCTAATTAGAGTTGGCGACAAATAACTTTTGTTCCTTGATACCAAATGATGGACATTTAAGAACACCTGTTGCTGTTCTTTCTGTTTTGCTATCAACGACATCAGGCACAGGAAGATTGACCGCAGCAATCATCTACTATCTCCTCCACGCAACGCAACTTCAACAATGGAAGTTATGACTATTATTTTCCTGTTCATGGTAGTTAAAGTCTCGACTATTAAATTGATTTTTCCAGATTATAGCCAAATTTAGTCCAAATCTTGACACGATAAATGACACTGTGTCTAATGCACTACCACGACCGCAACTTGAATTTGATTTAAGAGGAAGAAGGAGTTGGCTACCATGACAGGATTAGTGGATGATTTGGGTATAATTTGGGTATTTTGTTAAATATTCGAGATGAAAAAACACTATATGTTAGCTAGTATAAGATCATCAAAACAACTAAAGGATTTGGCATGTAGACCGAAGGTCATGATATTTGGAGGTATGGCGACAATGGCAGCCGGAATGGTTCTTACTATAGTTGCCCTTCTATCGCATACAACATGATATGTTTGAAGTGTATGTAATTTCTAGAATAGTTCGGCTTGGTCAAAGCGTATGATGAGGAATCGATGTGAATCTGATGCCGATCTATCTCCACAGGAAATGGAAGCTATTCACAGTATATAAAAACAGAGATCTGAAATGTCATCTGGTCATTACAATAAAAACAGAATCGTCCTTAATTTAGGAATTTTAGACAGGCATGGTTAAACTTCTCTTCTCTCCTACCAGAACCATGAGAAGCATATACGAGAAGACGCTTTGTTGCGATTCTTAACTTAGCTACAAATTTCGTTATATCTTCTGTAAAGTAAAACTCTGGAGATGCTCTACTCGTTTTGGAGAAACACATGTTACATTACTTAGCTCCTCCTTTCCATATGCGCTGAATATATAACTCCAAAAACTATGATTACGCGACTTAGCATGGTAGCTTCGGCTCGAAAAGCTTGCATTCCGATTCGCTTGGGTTCCTTCTCGGAGGCAGCTAAAGCCTCATAGAAGCAGCATTCAGTTGTAGAGATTAGCGATGAAGAATTTTAGATTAATTAGATTATTATTCGAATTATACGCTTGAGCAAGAGAGAGCATCCGATCAAATATGTTTCTGTCTGATTTATTTAATAAGTTTCGAGAGCATCAAATGAGAATTTCTGTAAGAATGTGGCATGATGGAATATCAATAGAACAATGATATAAGAATCATAAATGATATGGGTGATTTAGAAACCAGAATAAAAAGAGTCGCTGACTCCTTGAATTTTTATTAATACTAACTTCACCATAGCAGCACGGGAGAACGGAATACTCATAATGGGTATGAATCCCTGACGATAATTATAGGCTCCTTTCATGAGGGGTCTAGGAAGAAAATTTCATAGCTGAAGAGCAAAACATAGGGTGTGAATCTTACATAAGTTATCATTAATCCCCATCTAATTCACTAAATAGTTATGATATTCTAGATATTCAAAGTGCTAGTAAGCATATGAAAAGGCCTCAGCACTAGCCTTACAGACCGCTGGTAGAACCAGCTGATCACCAGGAAACTCGCTACAGTCTCGATATATTTTACTTATTTACATTTGAGTTCTCCTTAAAATCTGGGCGCTCGCATCGACCATCGACATAAATCCAATATTTCTTATGGGAATGAGTTGCCATAGGATTGAGGTTCGTTCATCATTACAGGGCCCATCATCATCCCCATTCCAGGAATCATCATCATTGTTGGCCTCATAGCCGTCATCACTGCACCATCACGAATCATATCCATCATGGATAGTTGATGAGACGACAGGACTTTGCCATTTCCAACATCTACTGTAACGTAATGGAAGTTAGAGTCGCTATCTGTTACCAATACTGTATATACTAGAAATCCATGTACTATCCCAAGGCGAGCTAATACTGCATGTGCATTAGTACCGACAGACTTTTCTGCAGTCGCAGTAGCATTCGGAAGACTAATGTGTATTTGTGATGCTGTTGATTTAGATATTGTAGATACAATTGGTATAGAACCGGTGATATTTGATCCCCCAGGATAGTCTATAATCATATTAGAGCCCATAGTTTGATTTTGGCCACTACTACTACCAACAATACTGCCAGTCATGTTGCTGTTCGCCTGAGCGTTTGCTTCTTGTATGGATGCAATAGGCGCTGTTGATAAGTTGATACTAACTAATATGACCGCACCTATTATCAACAAAACTACATTCTTTGTTGTTTTTGTATTCATATCTTGAGTATTCTACAACTGTTAGATATATTAACAGTCAGGCGTCAATATATGAATTGTATTTGCATTAAACACAATAAATTAGCAATTATCGCATAAATTTTATAGTCATTTATCTATCTTCTATGAATCTCATGCAGCCGCTGGTAGAAGATGTCATGATAACCGTAGTATTATCTGTGATTTTATTGCGTCTATTGTATAATAGATTATCTCTACTCCCTACTTCTGACTTTTCTTCCTTCTCTTTACTTATTGGTAGTCATATTGGCTCCGCAGCCATTTCAGAACCAGCATAATTTCTTTTACACCCATAACCACAGTACTAGAAGGCGTTAGTTAGCCAAGTATTTTTTGGCCTGCTCACTGACACTACGATCCTATTCTTCAATTGTAAATATTTAGAAAGATCGTAATAGTGGTCAAGACAGATATTTTATTTCTTCCTTTATACACCTTGGGGACTGAAATGTGGTGCCACAAAACGAAACTAATTCCAAATAGCAGAACAGAAGAAATGTATCAGGAAGTATGAATAAAATCTTAGTAGCCTCACACTAACTTCTGCACATTTTATCATCATGTTACTAGTGATTGCTGCTGCTCGTGCTTTTGATGGTTAATACCAAATCCAAGGGGAGCGCTGGCATTACCACCCGTAATGCTATGCTTCACCAGAACTTATGCAAGAGCTGGATTCGTACTTACTACACCATGTAGTAGCATAAGTACATACAATTGTCATCGCTTTCCATCGTAGACCAAAATATGACTTGAATGTCCATGACCCCCTGCGGGAGGGCCCAGCAGAATAGCATAGGTTGTGCAACGTTCCTTCAAGATTTGCCGTACCAGTGACTGATATCATATGGGAATAACCTAAATCGGATACTGATATTGGGACTTCCACATCATTAGAGATAAGTATCCCACAACTCATGCCAGTTCAATCGGCACTCGTTAGACCTTTCTATCATTTTGATATTCTTTATATCATTTCATTTAACTGGTCATATATTTGCAAAAAATACACACCCTTATCTGTTATTCTATGACTTGCCCCTTCCTTTATGAGTAGACCATTCTTCGACAGAAATGACATGTATTTTTTCATTAGTCGGAAGTTCATTGAAGCTTTATACATAATATCTGTCTGAGTTGCTCCTCCTTCACTAACAACATTCAAAATGATTGAGAGAATATCCTCTCTGCTTCGATACTTCGTTAGCTAGCGCCTTCTAGTGGTTTATTAGCTATCGGGGTAATTCCTAAGAAAATATAGATGTTTTGCATTTTAAATCATGAAACCTTGCTGGAGTGAATATTTTCTGGCGGATGATCCAGAATATATTGTTGAAACTTAAAGTGTATGTCTTTGACAAATCCAATATCTTTCATAGTGTTAAAGCCTTTCGAATATCTCGTTTGCAACTTGTTCTTTAAAGCTCTCTCCATATTTGTATAATGAATTGTACAAATTTATTGTTTAAAACTTGATAAAGCTGGTGCTCCTTTCCATAGGTAACCGATATTATTGTAGCTCTAGAAAGTCTCTTTAGATGCCAAGATAGTGTAGATGGCGCCTTCTTAGTTTGCTCAAGAATTTCGTTAAAAGTACACAGTTTATGTTGAAGTATAAAAGTGATTATTTGTCTTGATACATTATTTCTGATAAATCCTAGTATGTGTGATTCATCTGCTAGAATATCGACAGGATAGTATCTTCCTCTCCTACCGCCCGATCTGTCGACATTTACTTTATGAGTGTTTTCCAATATTCTCAGATGATATTCGAGTGCGCCATTGCTCAAACCAGTTAATCTTAGAATTTCCCTGTGTCCTATTCCTGGAGTTTCGCCAATTTGTTTTAAGATTAATATTTTAGCATCAACCACCCCCTCTGCAGGCATATCAACATCCTTACTTTTTGGAACCCGACCTTATGTTTAGACATCTAAACTTGTTTACGTATACAACTTTAGTTGTTGTTCTTTTTGTTGTTGTCTTATCACAATTGCAGAGCCTATGATTATTCCAACTTGTAATACCTTGGAAAGGATATCTATTGTATTCACTTCAGCTTCTAAACCAAGGTATGGAATATTTACAGTTCTAGTAATTATATACAGAATGATTATACCCAAGGATCCCACAGCAGCTATGATGTATGGTATTTTACTATTGCGCTTATTCTTCAGCATCCATACAGCCACTATAATAGAGGCTATACCAACTATTATGAAAAATATATTTTGGCCTCCTGGTATCCTAGGACCACCACTTTCTCTGGCATTACTCTCGATATGGTGCCGCACAACACCTGATTCATTAAAATGAGACGATCTCACTAGACCCCTTGCTCCTAGTTCTAAATATATAGCAGCTGTACTAATCATAAGACCTACTACACAATATACAACTATTTTTTGCCTTGTTATTTGTGGTCCCTTTGTGTTACTCAAATTATTTCACCATTATGACGTGAGAACTTTCTTGCTTGTAACAAATCCTGAACGTGCTCGATATCGATTTTTGAGAGTATGTTTGAGCTGCAAGCGTTGCTGCTAGAATAAGCAAATACAGTGAACATCCTTGTTTTTGTATTCATTTTCAATCCTCTGAGATGAAAATAATCTTATCGTATATAATAGCTGAGGATCAGTTACCTAATTGTCAATTTTTAGCATCCGATAGTTATACTCATCGTATTACCCACATTTATAGAAGTGTACCACAATTTATCACCTTTTCCAACTATCAATTACTTCAGAATCTAGATTATTTCACTGCGTCTGACTAAATCTCATTATAGGAACTCCAGAAATTCATAATCGAGAGAACCACAACCAACATTATATGTTCTCAACAGGTAAATTAGCTGCGTCTTCTGCCGATGAATTAGATCTAATCCTAATATAGTCTCATAAATAGAAGATCTCCGTTATTCATACTACTAGCTGTTACCACTACTTTCCAACCCGGCCAACATCAATTCCTTTCATTCCGAAGTGAGAAGTTGAATGGTGTTTGTATATTAGTTAATTATTGAATCAAGTTTTTTTAAGATCCTAAACTTTGTTAGAATATGTGAGGTTTATAGGAATTGTCTTAAACGAATTAATCATCTTATCTATTGTTGGCATATAACTAGAATATTCTTTTGGGTCTGCGGAATATGAAAAAACATAGACTCTATTGTCCTTAGCCGTTGCGACATCCGTTGCTATAACCTTTCTTAATTCCTGATCTGTATATGAATATACTATCGTGTACGCAGGATTACTGTTGAAGGTAATTGCCTTTGATTCAATAAGCTGAAAACCTGTATAATGCTCTTTATAATTATTGATTGCTAGATTCGCTAATTCATTTATGGAGGTATTATTAATTGAAGAAAAAAAGCTATAGTTAATTTTTCCAAAAATCTATCTAAATTAGTTTCTGGAGGCGAAATAAATACAACACCTACACCATCAACTTGTTGGTTTTTCCAGTTAGATGGATATTGTACTTTTATTCCTAAAGTTGAATTATTTTGGTATGTCAAGAAGGATTTGCTTGTTGTAGAGTTTGTATTGGTAAAGTCGTAAGCCATTGGCGTAGTTGTCATTGTCTGACCCATTGTTTGTTGAGCAATATGCGGCATAATAATAATTGAGAGCGATGCATACTATATGATAAAGGAAAGTGCAAAATATTTTGTAAAGTTAAAAATCCTTACTACCATTTTCTGTTCTGTTGAATCATCCGTTGTTTTATTGCGTTATGAAGATTATAGTTGCAAAGGGTTATCGCATCCCTGAAAATAATTAGGTCCTTTGGTGGAGAAGAATGCATCACATCACATCCACTTCATTATTTACTATGAGCGGTAGACTAAGATTTGTCTCTTATACACATCT
>DAOM01000299.1:1333-7744 GCA_002501855.1 Candidatus Nitrosopolaris nunavutensis | reverse complement strand
ATAGTCACCCCGTGGGACATTGTAATGAAAACATTAAAGTCACGCGTAGATACTGTTATATACGTACCGCATCTTGCCACTTCGAATCTTCGTTATGAGGGCCACGCTGATGCATTCTGACTCTAAGTTAGCTACGACTGTACCATTTTGCAAAGGCAGTAACTGCTTTTGTGCGGTGGGAAAGTCTAATTTTATTGTCCTTTAACTGTCCAAAACTCAATTCAGATCCAGTCGGGATGAAAATCGGATCGTAGCCCCAGCCTGGACCGGCAACTTTGGGAGAGATCTTTCCGTCGGTTTTACCGAGAAAACGTCGGAGCTTATTCCCGTCATTGTACACAAAGACTGAGACAAAAGAGGCCGATCTATCTTTTGAATGGGACAGCAGTTTTAGAATTCCACTACTGCCGATAGTTTTAAAGACAAAAGACGAATAGGAGCCTGGGAAACCATTTAATCCATGGATTAAAAGCCCGTCGTCCTCAACAATAACTGGTTTGGATATTAATTTAAAGGCATCTTTGGATTTTTCTACAGCAATCTGGCTAAGGGACTCTCCTTGAATTTCCCTTAACTTCATCTTCAAAAATTTAATGTCTATTTTATACTTATGCAGGATCGGATGGATTTCAATGTACTTATTAGTATTGGTGCTCAGGAAATATAGCGAACACATTATTTTACAAATATTAAAACCGAAATAAAAAGTTCAAAGTGATAATTTCATGATGTATACATAATGGAAATCAGAGGTGGCGGACAGGTGATAAAATTTTATATCCAATGAGCCGTACCCTATATATTGTCAACAGAAGATAATCGTAGTCACGTCAAAATAAGCATACCAACTATCGCATCGGATTTTCAATGTTTTGTATGCGGGGCTATTTTTACCACTGACGAAGATAGGAAGCAGCATCTCGAGAAGGAATCTCTCGGAAAATTACACGCCTCGTCTGTTCAGGAGAAAGAGATTGCACAGTTGCAAGAAGCCATAAATGAGAATCGGAGGCACTATTTCTGATTGGAATTCGCGAATCTAGACAGACTAATCGAATCCTGATACAAAATAGGTGTGGTTTTTCGTTTAGGGCATGTGCTTAAATTTCTTCGGCTCGTCTACGTGAGGCGCATATCTGCCACGTCCCTCAATATCCAAGACTTTTTCCAAGACCTTTCTCGTTCCCCTTTCACTCATTACATCCGAATAACCATTCAAGAAGTTTTCGAAAAGAGTTTCAAACAAGGCAAAGTGCGCGCTGCTATAAATTTCCTTTATCAACCTTACATCTACGGCTTTGTCTTCAAGTCGTTCTGAGTAAAAGGATAATCCAAAATCGACGAGAACTAATCTGTTTCCGACGATAAAATTGGAGGTGGTCAGATCTCCATGGACAATGTTCTTCGAATGAAGCAATCCTGCGTATCTTCCCATCTGTCTTGACAGGCCAGCGTTCATTATGTCTTTAGCATTTTTACCTGATATGAACTCCATTACTATTTCGCATGCCGCCGGGTCTATGAAATATACAAATGGAGAGAAAACTCCAGCGGTCTTTGCGACTGAGAGCATATGGGCTTCGTGAGAGGTTCGGCGCCTGCGGATTTCTTTATCAAGGGATTTATGGCGGTACGGCTTTACCGCTCTAAGTTTCGTTATAGCTTTTTTTCCATACCAATTCGTGATGTAAATGTTAGCCTCTGCACCCTTTTTGATTAAAGTCTTTTTTCTAGATGCTGCAATAGTAATATAGCGAGGGCATAGAGCATAAAAACATGAGTCCTGTTGAGCCTAGAGCTGGCGAGAAGAGAATTCTAGATGAGGACTGTGCAGAAGATAATTTGAAGAACGGAATACTCATGCTAACTAACCAACGTCTCATATTTGAGACAACAAAGGGAACCTTGTTGACACTTTCAAAAAAAACCGAAGAAGCTGTGCTGGATATTCCTCTCGACAAAATAACGTCAGTAAAAACGGAAGGATTCATAGCAACCAAGCTTATTCTTGTTACGAATGGTGCGGTATACAAGTTTGGCGTCTATAGCAATCGCAAGTGGGCGAAGGCTATCGATTACCAGATCAAAGCTCATAAGAGTTCCATCTGATCATCTGGTCCAAGCCACCTCTACCTCGTCGATGCGCCATGATTGATATACGAACGCCTCTTCAATTTCGATATTTTTTCTCGTAGCCATATATTGGAGCATTCCAACCCAGGCGATCTGTGCTCCGTTATCTCCAGCATATTCGGCGGGGCAGAGATAGAATTTGCTGGAGTGTCTTTTACACGCAGTTTTGAGCATCCCTGCTAATCTTTTATTCGCTGCTACTCCTCCTACAATCAAGAATTGTCTTTTTGATGTAAACGAAAGCGCTCGCTCAACTGCTTCAGTGATCATCGAAAATGCCGTCTCTTGCAAAGAGTACGAAACGTCTCCGCAGGCGAGCTCGCTGCCTTGATCTGCCACAGCACGAATAGCTGCGGTAAGCAAACCAGAAAATGAGACATCATTTCCTTTTACCACATACGGTAAGGACTGATAGTCACCTGACGATTGGGAAGCCAGCCGTTCAATCCTGTCACCGCATGGTGACGAGAACCCTAGATGTCTTCCAAACTGGTCCAACAACTGCCCAATTGTGATATCAAGCGTCTCGCCAAAGATTCTCCATCTATGTTCCGAAAAAGCCAATATCATGGTATGTCCACCGGAAACCAACAAAACCAATGGATCGCCAGCGCCAGTAAGCATCGCACCAAGTTCTACGTGGCCAACCGCATGATTAACTGGAACAAGAGGCTTGTCATGAAAGGCAGCAAGGGTCCTCGCAATTACCGCTCCAACCCTAAGGCAAGGCCCAAGCCCAGGACCAGCTGAATACGAAATGACATCTATGTCCTTAATTGAGAGATTGGCGGCTGTTAATGAATTTCTGAAAACCTTGTCCGAAATTTGACAATGATGCATCGATGCATCTCTGGGGTGGATCCCTGAGCCCTCTACGGGTTTGTAAACATCACGCGAGTCTGAAACTATTCGACCTCTCAGCATACTGTCAGAATAAGAGGATTCTATAATCGAACACCCAAAAGTATGAGCTGTGCTTTCAATTCCAAGGCAGAGCATATTCTTGCTAGTTCTATCCCCTGCTTGCTGCAGAAACTATCTTGATGATATCGTTGTTTTTTAGCTTGTGCTCAGCTCCGAGTCTGTGCTTGGTCCTAACATCTATCGCGTATAGAAAACCCTTTGCTAGATCTTCGTGAATGAGGCTGGCCAAATCCCTTGTAGTAGAATCTTGCGGAACGAGCCGTGCATCTGGGAGCACGTTTCCTTTCTTGTCTGTTAGCCTTACTTCATCTTCTACAGGATAAACGACAATGAATTTCAATAGTCTAAAGCACACATGATTTATGGCCTCTTGCACGCCGGTGGATCCGTATCTGCCAAGCAGAGACTTCACAAGATCTAACGCTTTTTTCTGGGCCTCACTTAAGGAATTGCCGGATTTTATTTCGAATGAATTATCCCCAGGAAGGTAATTCAGGACGCCACGTTTTGCAGCCCTCCTTAGTAATGATTCGGCTTCGGCAGAACAAGCAATAACCTCAGGTCTATTGCTTTTGATCTCTGCAATGACTTTATTAGCAGATTGCAAGTCAGCCTTGTTTGCAGCAATTATGACCGGTTTGCTTCTTAACCTGATCTTCTGGCAGAACTCTAGAAGATCTTGTTGTGTCCAATCCACTGGTTTCTTATTGTAAAGTCCTGTTTCATTTAGAACATCAAAAACAGATCTTTCTTTAATGGCTAGTCCTGACAATCTTTTGGCAAGAAGTTGCCCCAATTTTTGTACCTGATTCTCTGCCTCTCTGAGTACCTTCGTCCATTCTCTTCCGACAATAGAGAGAAGCCAATAATCAAATTCCTCTTCTACGAATTTAATATCAGATAATGGATCTGCTGTCCCTGCCAATACGGGCTTTCCTTCTTTGTCTGTCGATGCTGAAGCGTCGATCACGTGAATTAACGCGTCTGCTTGACGTGCGTCGTCGAGAAACCTGTTGCCAAGTCCCTTGCCTTGATGTGCGCCCTCTACCAGGCCAGGAACATCGATCAATCTTACGGGTATAAATCGAGTACCTTCTATACATACAGAATGGATTGGATTGTCCTGAACTTCAAACTCCTTGCATACACATTTTACTCTTGTATGAGTCATCCCCACATTGGAGTTGATAGTTGTAAAAGGGTAATTAGCTGTTTGCACTTCGAGTTCGGTCGCCGCATTGAAGAATGTAGACTTGCCAACATTGGCTTTGCCTATAAGACCAACGAGCATGAGGTACATAAATTTCTATTAACCCGAATTAATGTCTTTCAGATCTCTACCGTACTTACCGAATTAATGTCCTTCAAATCTGTACGTAACAGACGATAAGAAACAGAGATTTAAATAACTTCAGTCAGATTTCAGCTGGGATCCAATATTGGCCGGAATTGTTGCTATTAACACTACTAATGTAACAGTAAGCAACAACATTGTCAATCTGCTGTCGCATTGTATGCGGATGCTTCAACATAGGGGAAAAGCATACTGGAAAATAGTAGTAGCAAAGAAAGCTATAAGCGGAGAAGGGTCTTTACCATCTGATGATAAGATATCGTTACTTGCACGAAAAGAGAAATTGATCGGTAAGAACGCAATCGGATATCTATCAAAAAGATCGCCACAATTTCATAGCATGCACACAATCCACGTAGTTCTTGACGGTTTTTTTGTTGACACAGAAAAGCTTCACCTACACCCGCTGATTGGAGCTGCAAAAGACTCTGATTCTCTCTATAAGATTTATCACATCTTCACAAAATTGCTAATCGAACGACGACAGCCTGAAAGAGCTGCAGAATTCTTGGACAGGCACCTCCGTGGAAATTTGATATTTAAAGTCGATGATGACATCTATGCCTTTAGGAACAGTAGTGGTTTCAAACCACTAGTTATTGCCTCTAACAAAAGCAAGACATTAAGCATTGTCGCTTCGGAAAATTCTTTACACACATCACTAAAAGACATGAAGTTCAACGACATAAGAGCAGGTGCGCTGATTGCATTGCGTAAAGGAGCGGTCGAAGAGGTATTGACAAATTTGCCACGTGAGGGAATACTTATGGATCCGTTTGAATTCATTAGAGAGTCACATGTCACTTCATTATTCAACAACAAAAGTATATATGAAATCAGAAAAAATATTGGAAGAGAACAAGCTGATTTTTTAGGGTGTAAAATGGGACAACAGATTGATACTGCTTATGCAGAGCCAGACTATACCCGTCCCATGACACTCGGTTTTAGCATTAAATATCAAAATTTCTGGAAAAAATTCGAGATGGCAGAGGGAATAATAAAGGATCGGTACGATGACGCGGATCATATGATCGATTTCTCTGAACAGGTCAGTAAAAACAAGTTACTCACCACGGGGAAGTCTCTCAAATTTATTATCCAAGACCGAGTTCGCAATAAGAAAATAGCATCTGTGCAAGGCACAATCCAGACCGGCAGCACCGCGCGAGAAACAATTTATTATTTGCGCAAGGCTGGCGTGACTTGTGTCATTATATTAGTGAGTTATGTTCCTACTGCTGATGGTAGGCAGGTTGGTCTGTATACCCAAAACAGGGAATTGATCGCAAACAAGTACGTTGGCAAAGTGTCATCCATAGACGAACTAAACGAAAGTGTAAACAGGGAAATAGGAGCCAATGCCCTATATTACAATAGTCCAGAAATACTTGCGCGTGGGATAGGCGTACCTGAAAATAATCTGTGGTTCCCAGAATGGGTAAGATTCTTGGATTATAATAAGTAGACTGGAATGATCAAAAAAATCGACATTTCCGATAATCGAGCGAACAAAGAACCTGACGCTGTCATAGTTCTTTTAGAAAACGGGAAGAGCGAAAACCAAGGGTTCATGGTACAACATATAGAATTACGCCAATATATTGAATCGGGCGATCCACACCTGGGCGAGTATTCATTGATCACGGTCCTAATTAAGACAGATAAGGGAATTGTAGAAATGAAATATGACGAAGGTTATAGAGGTAGCGCTGCATTGAAATCCGCAGCCGACTTCCTGTCTCAGTATGTTGGGTACGCATCTTTAATATGTCGCACTCTAATCGAGTTACAGGATTATCTGTCTAGCTGAGTACTTGGGTTTGCCGGCATAAAGAATTCGGAAGCAACGGAGAATTGTATAAACAGGTTCTACGAGCCTATGGTTCTTTGTGGGATATCAAAAACCGTAACTTACCACTTACTGTCATTTCTTGTCTTTGCCCCTGGTAGCGGCTGGAAGCCATCTATATACAGCGCTATCGTATATATATTGAAAT
>DAOM01000299.1:0-966 GCA_002501855.1 Candidatus Nitrosopolaris nunavutensis | reverse complement strand
GATATAGTCTTCGGATTTGGTGATGGCATAAACACATCCTTAGGCATCGTTGCCGGCGTGGGAGGAGCACAAATTTCGGCAGATGTTGTGATTTTGGCGGCTTTAGTCGGGATGTTTACCGGGGCCAAAGCGATGGCGGTCCAGAATTACCTAGCAGTCAAATCTCAGAGAGAGATATTAGAATCGGAAATAAGACGCGAAGAGTTCGAAATTGAAAATCAACCTAACAAGGAGCGCCAGGAAATAGTTGATATATACAAGGCCAAAGGCTTTCAAGGAGACGAACTCCAAAAAATCGTCGATAAAATAACCTCGAATAAGGATGTCTGGCTCAAGACGATGTTAACAGAAGAGTTAGGCATAAACTTGGAAATATTGGGAAGCCCTTTCAGGGGTGCGCTGGTCATGTTCGGAGCTTTTTTGCTGGGTGGCATTCTTCCTATCTTGCCATATTTTGCCGTCAAAGCTGGATTAATTTCGTCAGGGGTCTCAATAGCAATAGCAATAGGAGTCAGTGTAGTTTCTTCGTTTATAGTAGGAGCTATAAAAGGTCGCATGGCAAAGAAAAACTGGTTCAAAGGTGGAATTGAAATGGCAGGGTTAGGAACTGGCGTAGCGCTTGTTGGGTACGGGATCGGAGCCGAACTTGTCAAGATTGGCCTTGTTAACGTGGGAGGTGGATGACAGGAGATAGCACTATTCTAATGGCATAAGACTGGTCTTATTTTGAACCAGCAATATTTCGATACATATCTGATGATTCTTTCATTATCGCTGCGGCATTGTTGAGCGTACCTGTTTTTTTGGAAGAGACTGCAATGAGTTTTAGCTCGTCGACAAGATCTCTTATTGAGCTCAACGTTGCCTTCAAAATTTCGTTCATCTCGGTAGTTGAATTCTTGCAGGTAGGCCAACCTTTTCCTTACAATTCAGTATGGTTTGCAGGAATCTATGTGAGAGGTTGTA
>DAOM01000359.1:4720-9794 GCA_002501855.1 Candidatus Nitrosopolaris nunavutensis | reverse complement strand
AAGTGGCACCTCCAAATTCCATGATTGTTATCAACAATATCCAGTCGTTCCTTGATGGAACTATCTCTGCTATCTACAACATACCTGTATGCTTGGGCTAGAGCTTGAGGACCAGGGAATTTTAGGTCAGTTCCATTTGTTGGACATGCAGAATAACATAATCCACATTTTATACAATATGAGAATTGCAAATATTTATCAACTTCTTCTGGAGTTTGTTTAAATTCTGTTAGTAACTTCGCATTAGCATTGCAGGTATCTTCTTTACCCATTATTTCAGCCTCTTCTAGTTTTATATCAGCATATTCATTGTGTATGTATGGTTTCATATTCTTATGATGATTAAAAAAGCGTGAAAAGTCTGTTACAAGGTCACGGATATGCGGAAAGTTTGATAGGGGCGCGCAAGTAATTGTATCTCCTTCCAATTCTGAAACCTTTGTAAAACAAGCAAGCCTTGGTATTCCGTTGATCTTCATTCCACAAGATCCACAAGATGCCATTCTGCAAGAATATCTTATAGCTGTACTTGCATCAAGATAACTTTTTACTGTCCACATGTTAGACAGACCTGCAAGCGAATACTACGCCATATTCCATAAGAGTACAGTTGATTACACTAACTTATTGCATACACTGACTTCTGATGAATTCATGAGATAGCCACAGACAAGTAAGTCCTTTTAGCATTTCAAGCAAGACCTTCTCTGACAATCTCAGGTTTTAATTTCGTAAGCAATTGCGAAATTTGATTTCGCATTTCTAATCTCAAATCTTCTCGCATTACTTTCATCTCCTGTTGATATCTCTCTTCCACTGCCTTTAGTTTCATCGCTTCACTTGCCTTGATCTCGTCAAATGCGGAAGGAATCAAAGGATAGCTACATTTTGAACAAAATTTGTTATCGATCGCGTTAATCAAAGCGCATCGAGGACAATTCAGGATAGAAGGCTTCCTTTGTGTCGCGGCGTACTCCTCAGAGATGATGCCATTGTGTACGAGGATTTGATTCTTCAAATCTTCTCCCATCCTCCTTTTTATATATCTGGAACCTTGTTTTGAATTCATAGACCATCTCACTTTTTTCTTCAAGGCATATTCGGGTAAGAAATCTGAGTCCGAGCTGATAGCTGAATGGCGTATGCAATATGGATTCCACCTCTTGGTTTTAATCAAATGCTCTAATTTTTGTCGCTCTTCTTTGTTGGTTATGGAACCATTTTCGATCAGGCGAATGGCCCTTTGTCGTAACTGTTTCATCATTGTCCACATTGCATCTGACTTGACGGACCCACCGGTTAGAAGATTACATATCAGCCTTGCGTCTGGTTCATTTCTGAAAGGATGTTCGTTAAGCCAATCGCGTACATACGGGAAAGAGGCTGTCAGTAGGACAGGACCGCTACCAGTTTTAGCTTGATATGGGATTTCTCCTTCACCATAACGTTCCCTCAGCCGAATATGTTTAATTTTTAATAGTATGATCTCGTGATTTCTTGCATCAAGATCCCAAAACAGTGCTAAAGCTGCCTTATTACGTTTATATGGTTCGTACTTAAGAATAAATAGAATTTCGTCACGTTCCCATAATTCCGTCTCTGAATATGGACTTATCCTCTTGGTTTTCTTTTCTTTAATCCTGGCGAATACAGGTGTTTCCCAGTCGGACTGTGGCGCTACATCTTCAGAGCCTCTTCCTCTCGCATTGTAAAGCCATCGAAAAAAGAGTTTGAGTCTGGTAAGATAATTATTCCAGGTAGTAATCCATTTGTTTTCATTATCTTATCTGTTTATCTTAGTATCTAGAAACGCCGCGACCTGGTCCTTTTTCTGAATGTCATAGAAGGTAGTATGCGATCCAAGAAAGCTGGCAAATGCAATGATCGCTTTTAAGTTGTTGTTTTGATGATGCTCCGAAGACCCATTCTCTTTCATATATCTGGAAAATTCCTGTATTATAGTAGAATTGGTAGGATTTGGCACAGAAGAAATTTTGTTGATTGTAGTAGTAAGTTTTGCTGGCAACTATTTTAAACCTCACTTTCTGGTTCTATTATATCGTATATTACCGAACTCAAGTATATGAACCCATGTACATATTGGGGCCAGTGGGATTTGAACCCACGACCGCCAGCGCCCCAGGCTTGTACCTCACTCAGTGTTGAGATGGTATCCTGGACCAAGCTAGACGATAGCCCCCCGTATTCTCAGATTGACTGACCTCTTTTAAATGTACACTGATTATGGAAATATCGGAGTTGAGCAGGACCCGCATGGATTTCCATTTCTGCAATCGTTCTTGACCTCGTATGAAAATCGGAGCTGACCGATTGTTTTTCATGATACAGGCCATCTAGGACTATTTCTCCTTTGCAATTTCTGATTCGTTCTACAAACCCGTCTACATAGTATGGCATACTTATGCGAAACGAACTGGACTATTCTATGTCCCGAAGCCATTAATATCAAGAACTGTTAATGAGCTTACAGAGGAGCAATTATCCAGTAATGCAGAGGAGGCAGTCAAAGACAAACTTAAGGATCTTGCTTTGCTCATTAGAGACGAATTCACCGCTTCTTCATTTTTAGACATGACGGAAGATTGGGCAAGGATATCTGACTTTTCTTATAAACATGAAATTAGTGATGGCGAAAGGGTCAATCGTTTTATGATACAGCATGATTTGGGTAGGAACTATGGGTTTCTCTTAAAAGAAATGTATCGGTTTGCATTAGAGGATTTGTTGCATAAGAAAACTGATTTCGAAATGACTGATAACACTTTAGTTGTTACCGTTGAAATTAATACGTCAACAATTGAATGAATAGTGCGAACATGTATTCTTTGTAACATGCATAAAATCTTTCACTAGTCAAAACCAACTCAACAAAATTTGTTGTCAAGAGTAATTATTAAAAGTGGAATCAACACCATAGAAGGCACCTGCCACACCGATTGTACTCCGTACAAATTGGGATACTCTGAAGCATGGAATACATTAAATGGCTGGTTAGGAAATCGTTAAGCGTGCCTAAAACCCGAACTGTTGCTCCGCGTGTTGAATCTGAGCAGGAGTTAGGCTCATTTGTTTCACAAATTCTGTTTTAAATTGCGAGAGCTGTGTTGGACTAAAAGGTATCATTATCTTTTTTAAGACGTTTATAAAGTCAGGTGCAAATATAGGCGCGACTATATATCTTGTAACCAAGAACTCGTCCTGCGATATCAGAGCAGACAAGAATGGAAGAGTGGTCATGGTCCGGTTGGTTTACCTGGAAATCCGACTTTCTATGCAACAAAGCAGATGACGACTCTTGCAATCCCAGCAACGGAGACGCATACTACGCAGTTTACAAAGTAGGATATTACACGGCATGGCATATGTTAGATACTTTGAAAAAATAGGCAAACTAACAAGAAGCCTGTTTGCAAACAGCTAGTGGCACGCGATCCGACTTAGATCTGAGTGCAGACGCCTTACAAAAAGAGAGATCGGCAATCGCAGAAATTATGAATCACAAACAATACTCGAGCAAGTTATCTCTCTTTTCTTAAGCCAGGTAATCTATAGGATTATCTCAGGAATGCAAACTGAATGTCAGATATCATAACAGGACAGTAAGTTAGAGTTATCAGCTCAGAAATGCGAGAATAAAAACATCGACTATGCGCAACTCATGATACAATCGTAGAATAAAAGTTATTGGCATAAATATTCGATTACTATTTCAAGAAAATATGTCGTATCCACATCCGGAATTGAGTCAATTTTTTTGTGGAGTTATATCGTAACAGGAATGTAAAGATGAAGTTAATACCATGAATAGCTGTTTTCCTTTGGCATAAAATGTTTCTCTACTTCATCTAATCTTTCTATAGAACCACCATTCTCTCTAAGAGTGGAAAAAGATGAATCATTACGAATTTTTTGTAAAAGCAAAAGAACTTGTTCGTTTGTGGCTCCCTGCTTTATGTCATAGCCTATTTGTCTACAAACGTTTGATATTCTACCGTAGCGTTTATTCTGTCTTTTTTCCCAGTTAGTGGCACTTTCTGATAGTCCTGTTACAAATTTTATGACTATCTTTTCCATGTGTTTAATATGCCATTCTCTCATCGGAAAACTGTTTTGCATCAAAAAAGATCATCACATTTCATAATATTACGTACGTTGAACTAGAATATATGTAAGATCTCTTGAAAGTAACAATAGAATCCTGTCCTTTATCTAATAAAGACAGCTTTCAGCCAATAATGATGGTATTTTATTCATTAAGACAAGGTACTCTCGAATTTATGAGTGATATGATATTTGGAATGAACAAAATAAATAGATATTCTATTCATGTTTTACACCTGACTCTTCATAATGCCTGCATGCAGCTGAGAATCACGCGTACTAGATCCGCCATTCAGCTGTTAGTCATGTGGATTCTATGAAGTGAAGTTCAATTAATGCTTTTACTTCTTGAATAGGCTGCATCAGGGCTGTTGAATGATATTTTCAATTTATCAGATCTAATATGGACAATTGTTTATCAAAGATATGATAGAAGGGCTGTGAACTTAGCTATAATGTGGATGAACCCAACTTCGTATAAATGATGTATTTCGCATGATGTGGCAATGAATGTAACTGCAAAACAATGTCTATCTTTGCCATTTTGGCAGTAACGATGACAATATCAGCTACGCTTCTGATGACATCTACCTTAGCGGCTTCCACGATCAGCACACACCTTCATTACAGTCATGCTAATACAAACAACTCAACAAGTAGTATTACCAACGCGACTAATATCTTTAGTGACATCAATAGTACCAATAGCAACGCTAACGCCATACATCATGGATCTCGTACCAGCAGTCACCCACATCATCATTCACATAGTTCAGGAACCTCAAGCACATAGTTCAACTGGATAGTGCTATCATCGTATCTTAAACTACTGCCGCAAAAGTTTCCACTATTTTTTGTCATAAATTTCTTTCCATTACCAGGCAGTGGTTTTTTGATTTATTAATCGGACTCATTTATTCATAGATCCTGCTCCTTTGCCATTCAAGTTCAA
>DAOM01000359.1:0-4436 GCA_002501855.1 Candidatus Nitrosopolaris nunavutensis | reverse complement strand
TTCAAAGTAGGTCATTATGACCCAAAAGCAGTTAGTCGAAACGAGTTACCAGCTACCGTAACGTTTGTTAAAATAAATCTTGATTACTACCCCTTAAATATGTGTCAATCAATATATTGTCTAACATGGCTCAAAACGACTTTGTTGAAATTGCAAAAGTAAATGAAATTCCTGATGGGAAAATCAAACATGTTGAAGTTGATGGAAAGGAAGTATTAGTTGCTAACATAGGTGGCAAGTTCTACGCCATAAGTGACAGATGTGGTCATATGAACGCCTTACTTTCAATGGGCAATTTGACAGGAAACACTGTAACGTGCCCATTTCATGGTGCAAAGTTCGACGTTATCACAGGAAAGAAGCTTACTGAACCAATTTTAACTCCATCTCAAGGGATGGAACCATTACCACAAAGTTGGCAAAAATTTTTCGAAAATGTGGGTCAACTTATGGCTCCCATTAAGACATATGATCAAACAACTTATGAAACAAGACTCGATGGAGATAGGATCAAAATCAAGATTTAACACACACCCTGCGTTATGGGCACGTCACTTGTCGTGAGGTACTTTGGCCAATTGAAAGCGAGAAGTGCTGATTTGTTAAGCTGAGCTGTAAACACTGGTTTGTGTGCAAACAGTCAAAGGTTAATTGCAAAGTGAATTCTACATCGGTTACCAACCACGAAGAACATGTTGCCTTTATGGGCTCTAATTCGCCGTTATAAGGCTAGTATGAATGGGACTCGTCTCATCTTAATGTCGCATACCCGCGAAATCAACATTAGGATCAGGTATAGACCCAGTCTCGAACTTTCATTAAGATTACTGGTTACGGGTTTTTCCAATCTTTTGTATTGTAGTATGTTCTCGGTGCTGCTATGGATTTCAATTGAAGTTAGGCTATGGATTGCTCCTGTTAAAGATATTGTATTCCAAGATTTCAATGCATTTAGAATCTCAATATTCCTTAAGCCATACACAATTCAAAATGAAAGAGCAGACACTATTCTCGAGTAAAGTGGGTTATCTAAAGGAGCGAGAAAAGAAGCATGAAGTAAAGAAGATATTGTAGAGATATTGGACGCTTGATGATATAAGACTGAAGACATACGTTATGCTTTTTGCAGCTGGTAGATTTGTAGCATTAGAAGCATTATCCATTAAAGTTCATGATGTAGACTTTGATGCTGATCCTGTTAAACTGTTTATTCGAGGAGACGAGGGTCATAGTTTTGTATATCGGGCTGACGAGTACAAGTATCGTACTCGTAGAGTTTCTGATTCAGATAAGGAAAAAGTGAATTTCCAGCACACAGTAGGTACAATGATCTTAATATCGACTCTGGAAGGACTTTGGACTGTTTTGGAAAACGTTGCAAAGAATACAGTGGTAATAATAGCAAGCACTGGCCTAGAACGTTTCATACTTTCAGTCAAACAAGGAGGTATCTCTACCGAGTCTTGGTGTCTCGAGACGTTCCGAAGATGGTATAATATCAATTAGTTACGAACAGGAATACCAGCATTATAATATTGTCCAGGTATGAGGAATAGGACTAAGATATGATATTAAAGGGATTAAGAACTAAATGAAAATAGTGGACAAGAAAATACTTGTTGTTATTGCATTTGCGATAGTTGCAACAGTTGTTGTATATCTAGGATTGGAATATTCGCTATTCTTTCCTACATTCTTTTCTGCACCAATATCAAGTGAAGAAGCGGTATCCATTGTAGCACATACATCGAACCTTACCAATTATGATGTAAATGATTTCTCAACTAGGTATGTATATATCAAAGGTGATGGCAGCATTTTTGGATCTAATATAAATTCCAATTCAATCGGAAAATATATTGGCAAGACCGCCCCAACAATAACGACAGGAAATTATTTTGCATGGGAAGTAAAATACAAGAGCGCTGATTATTTCCTCGATAGCACTACGGGAGAAATTATTTCAAACTCAAACACCAAGAGATTCGGTTAGAAAATTGTTGAAGGTTAAGTTATTGTAATTGACTAATCTGTTCTCAGATTAGATTAATTTTTCAGTATTATCTCATACTGTTACTATGTACTTCTTGCGACCAAACAATTTTTTTCCACTCCTTATAATCCAATCTATAACCTTAGATGGCTATAACCGTTAGAGCAATTATAAAATCAGCAATAGTTAACGAATTATCATTCTCTCGAAATTCTTGTGATGCTCTAAAACACTCACACGTGCTACTCCTTCTGCCGCAGTTTCTCTCTTTCTATTGAATAGTAAAGCATCTACAGTGCTATTACTCGTCTGGCCATTATTGTTCTCATCATTGCATTGATGCCATCCTTAATCTTGTTATTACCTGTTGGAATGTGTGTTTTCTAGGCATTCGAGAATATAAACGGTAAATTTCAACAATATAACGAAGTATTCTAAGCCATATTTCCAGTTGATAAAAGTCTATTTGTCATTGCGTACCTTGGATCTTTAACTTGGCTTATATAAAATGTAGAAGGTGTCACTTACTGAAATTACAATCTGTCACTCGGTGAAATTGTCAAAGTTTTATTTCTTAGCCTATTTCTTTGTGGCAAACTACCGCGTAGAAGAAAAAGTTAAGATCTACTTTCAGGTTCGGTTATTTTATGATGATGACTGGTAGATGTTGATAATGATGTCGAACCAGTATCTGATCCCGTTCCTGTTATACCAGTATAACTTATACTACCGCCACGGATAGCAGCGCTTCCATCAGAGTATTGAAAATAACACCTGTTTACCTTTTCCATAGAGGGCGGATCCCCCTTTACTAAAGTTGTTTTATTTCGATAGTATAGGATATAACTCCACGGTCAACCAATATTCCATTTTTTAATGGTACATATACACTAGCAGGCTTATCTGAACTAATTACTTCTGTTGTAAGTGTATTAAGACTGTCTCTCTTATCGAATATGTTATTTGCAACACGTTGACTTTTTTCCGAAATATACACTAAAATTTCGGCTCTTTTCTCCTCAACTCCCCTATTTTCCAAACTGAGCCTAATTCCAATCAGTTGATTTCTGAGGGCATATTCAGGTTCCACTTTAGTGACGACAATCATGATAAGTATATTTCACTCTCTTTCTCTATTGAGAGAATTGATGGCTCCGGATATAAAAAACATGTTACGAAAATATAGACTCATTTGTGTGTAGCATTAGCAAAGTTTGAATTGTGTGCTTATGTTACCTCGTGCCTTGCCAACAGCAATTTCCTTTCCTATTTCGCCAGAGATACGCATTTTTCGTCAGAGAAGTAACATTTGTCGCTAGTGATTCAAGAGATATCGCTAGTGAGACAATAGAATATCACTAGTGATACATATATAATACATATTGTCCATTGATAAATGATTCAAAGGCTCAATGTACAAAAAATCTCCTTCATATGGCGAGCTCTTTCCGCTCTTGGAATATCTGTAATAGCTGATGCCTTGGACTTGATTGAGGGACCAATTCTAAGCATCCCGCCAATAGGTGACATACCTAATGCCATTGTAACTGGCTTATTATTCGCAATAACAAGAAATAAAAGATCAGCTGCAATAAATTTAATTAAATTCATACCTTTCATAGGCGATTTCATTCCGACTTATTCAATAACTACTCTTATGTGGATTTACACGGAATCGAATAAGAAAAGTAAAACGCTCCAGTATGTAAAAAATTGAGTCAATAGCCTCTTTTGCTTTTGCAACCAGATTACCACGGTGTGACAGAAACTTTTATTTTTCTTTCTGTTGTTCAGATGACCATCGACGCGAATAAAATTCATCCTTGAGTTCAAGTCCCTTAAACATTTGAAAATATGCTTGTTTTATCTTATTTTGTTTGTCAAGTTCAGATCGTATCCAAAGTGTTTCAAATATAGATATGCAAGAAGAAACCGTCAATTCACTATTTGAATAGATGGCAGATCCTGATGCTTCCTCAAAGGTTTTCTTTGCATCATCGTTTACTTCTATAGCCACAGAAGTTGCTTGATCAACAACGAGAGTCACGATCTTGGTTAGTAAGGGTTTTGTAATGTATTGAACATGTAACTGTCCATGACTTTGCCTAAGTTCTTCTTGAATGATGTCCTTTGCAACATCGTCACCTGCTTGTATCAACACCTTGACACTTACATCTTTTGGGACTTGCGATAATAAGTTTAACATACCACCATACTTCGCCCGATAAAACGAGTTAGCGGTGGAAAATAGTAAAAGGATTTCATCTCTTGCTGACATTAGTAGATTGGTGACAATTTTTCTTATTTCTGCAGGTTCATTAATGGTATCTGCGAATTCGCTTCTAGTTCCTCTTCCAATTTCCTTGATTTTCTCTTTTGCAGGAGTCGCATTATTACAAAGGTTATCAAATAGATATTGCTGTATATCTACAAATGATTTGGT
>DAOM01000343.1 GCA_002501855.1 Candidatus Nitrosopolaris nunavutensis | reverse complement strand
TCGTCCACATCATACCAAGCCACCGGAGCGCCACATGAATGACATCGTAAGGGCTTAACTTTCATTACTTATTTTTCACCCTTAAAGTAATAAGCTTGCGCTACTGCATTATAACCTTCTTCATAGCAATATTTCTCCTTTTTGTATACTTCGCATGTCATTTCTGGATATATCGTCCTGTAATAGGATCTCGTTTCCTTTTGACCAGCCTAACTTTTGCTGATTCACTCATTTTCATTCTTGATTCTAGTGACCAGGGTTTGTCTTTGTTCCAAGGTATCTTACTTTTACGAGCTGCACTCATTGTCTTTAATACCTGATCTGAAAACACGCCAGTTTTCCCCTTATTCCAAACTCTCCTACCAGAACAATATCCTTTCTTTATCACTGCACTCGGTTTCTTTATTGTCTTTAGTGACTTAGGCTTACCATACATATGGTGATTTTTACCAGAATGATAAATTGACTTATGACACTTGCGGCAGAGATACATCCAATTACTAAAATCTCTGTTATATGTACCTGTAACATTTGCTAGGTCATAATACGGTACTTCATCGCATATCTCACATTTACCATCCAAAGGTTTTGGCTTATTCTTGCGGAGCCAGCGATGAAGGTTCTCTACACCAACGTCATCACCTCTCCATCCATTACCACGTCTGCCAAACATGGGATTATTCTTACCTGAATTCTTACAGCTTCGACTACAATACTTCTGATTGTGGGTTAATTCTTTTCCACATGCTATACACGTCATAGGTTTCAAAACCTGCGAAGTGATGTTACTCAATTCCTTTTAGGCCCTACCAATGCGGGCTAAATCATGTAAGTGGTAGTTTTGGAATTCGGTTGTCCGTTCCTAACAACTTGCATCAAGCTTACGCCTTGTCCCATATAGTATATTATCTGACGATATTCCCTTAGGCCACGTTCCCAGATACTTAGTTCAGTATTGTTAGAGTCATTGGTTAGATCATAGCATTCGAATTGAAACTTGGTTTGAGTTTTGCCTGGTATCAGTTCCTAGGTTACAAAGTCCTTCATTTGTGATTGTACTTCTTTCCATTTGTCAGTAGTGATTGTACTTCTTTTCCATATGGTGTGCGAACTTTATGTAATTTACGCCTGCAACTGGATGCTAGCTAAAGACAGGGACGAATTGGATAAGTTAGGCAGTAGACATGAGAGTTACGATATCATTATTAGCAGACTCATTGAAGAGCTTAAACAGGATAGGAGTCAAAAGAAGAAATGACTAAAGACAGTCAAATAGGAGCGCTTAAAGCGCTAATCAAAGAAGCTAAAGAAACATTGGAATTAGCACATAAGGAGTTGAATAAGAATTGACAAACAAATCAGCAAAGAAGAAGAGCAAAAAGGCAGGTAAATCCACGAAATGACTAAGCCACCGCCAGAACACTTCTTAACAAAAGAAAAATTCATGAAGTTACGTATGGATATATTTATGGTGTGTGTGTAAAAACATCTACATCCGCTGATGGAAGGTAGTTTCTAATACCTTTTAAATAGCTTCTTTATCCTCATCAACTGTATATTCTTTATATCTTGTGAAACGTCATCGTCTACATTTTCATGTTTATTGGCCTTTGTGTTTCAGTGTTTCAGTGGTTTTTTGTTATAAAAATTAATGCAAATTAAAAACGCTTTTAATCAGTCATGAGATTCAAGTTATTATACATTGAATAAGTTGAAGGGGAAAATAATCGTACATAGATACGAGAGCAAAATTCTCAAATCTAATCCGTTAACGGATCCTCATGTAAGGGATGTTATAATTTACCTTCCTCCTGAATATAGCCAAAGTTCTTCTCACGGATACATCGCGGTCTTCGGACTTGCTGGATTTGGAGGTCAAGGAAAAATGTTGTTAAATGCTGACCCATTAGGAGAAAATATCGAAGACAGGATGAACCGGTTGATTTCTGAGAGGAAATGCGGTCCTATGATCTTGGTCTTACTTGATTGCTTTACAAGGTTTGGAGGAAATCAGTATATCAATTCCACAGCAACAGGTAGATATGAAGACTATGTCATAAAGGAAATCGTACCATTTGTTGATAAGAACTACAACATTTCTGCACGTGCAGTTTGGGGGAAGTCTTCTGGGGGTTATGGTTCAATTGTTTTGGGTATGCGACATCCGGAAGTGTTTCAAGCCCTAGCGGACCACTCAGGAGATGCAGCCTTTGAATATTGCTACCTTCAAGATTTTCCAAAAGCTCTTGATGCGTTTAGAGAAGCAGGAGGATCTAGAAAGTGGTTGGATAATTTCTGGAAAAAACCAAATCACTTTCAGCAAATTGACGAGCCCCCTTTGAATGTATTAGCAATGGCAGCACACTATTCACCAAATCCAAGATCTGATTTTCCAGTATTTTTGGTATTTGTATTGACTCCCACAACATGGACAAGGCATCATACTCTGCTTTGACGCAAAATTTTAAAAATAAACGCTCTCTATGAGCTTTCGAAATAGGCTAGTACTAAGGTTATATCGAGAACCTCATTCAGAGATCAACTCGGACTCTTAAAATCCAATGCAAAATTCGTACTATGACGGATTCCATAATCAACAATATCGCTAGTGATTTTACGCACGAAATTATATAAAGATAGGCCGTCAGGGTAACCATAGTGCCAATTTTAATCCTAATTTTTTAATCAGGTATATTGGGTTATTCTGTATCTTCATTTTTATTATTCAGAAATCACAGATTGAAAATGTACTATGGCTACTTAAGGCAGTTTTTTCTCAAGGCACGTAAGGCAGAATATTATAATATAATAATGACGCTCTAATTTTATGCTATTAAGTTTCGTAGCGATTTTTAATTCCCTTAAGATGTTCCTCAATTCTTGCTTTCAATTTTCTAATCGAAATGCTGGATTCGTATAAATGGGTTCGTTTCTAATTGCCATTATCGTAGTTTAGACTTGTATTACGATGGTCATCCTCTGCGTCTGGCGTATTCTTTCCTACAAGTGAGACAAATACATCATCTAGCGTTATAGGTGAAACTGTAAACGATAGATTCTTTTTGATCGCAAAGTCCGATATTTCTTTGACGGTAGATTCAAAAGTAAATACCCGTAAAGTACCCGTCCCAGTGTCTACAACAGAACCATAAGATTTAAGCAGTTCAATATCCATGCTATCTTTTGCAATATCGATTCTGATGTTTTGTGGTATAATCTTTCGTAAGTCCCGCATAGTCCCATCCGCTATTACTCGACCTTTGTCTATGATGACTATACTGTCTGAAAGCATCTCAGCTTCATCCATATAATGTGTTGTTAATAATATCGACTTGCCCTCATTTTTCCAATCCTTTATTGCTGACCAGACTTGACGTCGTGAAACTGGGTCCAATCCGATTGTGGGCTCGTCAAGAAAAAGTAATTGAGCATCGGTAGCCATAGCCATAGCCACGAGAATTTTTTGCTTCATCCCTCCCGATAAGTTCATCGCAGGTGTATCTTTTGCTTCGTAAAGTTCCAACTTATACAAAATTTTTTCCGTCTTCTTTTTAGCATCGTATCTGCTTTCGCCTCTGATTTGTAGCCAATTATAAACATGATCCCATGGTGTAAGTGCTCTTAATGGCCGGCTTTCTTGCGGTACCACAGAAATCAGATTCCTTATCTTTCCTGCCTCCTTTAGTATGTCATAACCGAGGACACGTACGATTCCTCTAGTAGGGGCCAACTGGGTAGCACAGATTCTTACAAAAGTGGTCTTCCCTGCACCATTCCTGCCAAGAAGCGTAAATATTTGGCCAGGTTCGACAGCCACCGAGACGTTATTCAAGGCAGCATAGTTTGAACCCTTATACAATTTATACACCTGTACTGCCTCGACTGCTAGCATATTGAGTATGTATCTACATTAACAAATATATATTAACTAGG
>DAOM01000162.1 GCA_002501855.1 Candidatus Nitrosopolaris nunavutensis | reverse complement strand
TGTGTATAAGAGGCAGGATATCTCCTCGCTTCAAGGTTGGAGACTTCGGTTGTGGTGAGGCGAAAATCATGGAGGTCCTCGGATCTGATAGAGTTTATAGCTGTGACCACGTTGCTATAAATGAAAAAGTTACTGCATGTGATATGAGATCAGTTCCATTACCCGATGGTAGTTTAGATGTAATAGTCTTCTCATTATCGCTAATGGGCAAAAATTGGATTGAGTATATTTCAGAAGCTCGTAGGTGTCTTTGGAATGAAGGGGTTCTACTAATTGCAGAAACAACTAATGCACTTACTGAAGGAAGGTTATCCGATCTTCGACAGGTGTTGAGGACCCACGGGTTTAACATACTGAAACAAGAGGAAAGAGACGTATTCACGTTCATTGAGGCAAGAAAAGAAGCGGTCTCTTCTTTATCATGGGAAAATACTGCTACAGCAGGGCCAAAATGACAATGAACAATCTAAAGTTGTTGTGATAATTTTATAATGTAGACTAAGCTACAAAGGGTTCTGTCCATCTATGTCATCATGCACGCTTACACCAGAACAAAAGGAAACTTTGAACAAACAGGCTGAGAAGTTTAACAGCTGGCTAAACACTGAGAAGGGAAGGAATACGGTCACAGAGCACAGAGAACATGAAAAATACTTCAAACATAGATTATCATCCGAAAATCTTGCCAAAATGACTGAAAATGAGTTCTCGGAATGTTATAAGAAATTGTGGGCAAGTAATATGTGGAGAAATAAAGACTGGTACATAAAGAATAAACTAATCTTTCCTAACGGATTGGAGAAGATAAAAAATGAACTTGAGAAGCTTCTTTACAGCTCTGAAGATATGGTTTGGAAATACAATAACTTTAGGAAGAATATCACGGGATTTGGCGCTTCATCGATTAGTGAGATTTTGCATTTTTTATATCCAGATAAGTTTTGTTTGTGGAATGAGAAACCTAAAACTGTTCTTCCTTTTCTCCAATTAAACATATTGCCAGACAGATTTTTCAAAAATCAGATTAATAGTGGGGAGGAATATTATCAATGTGTTCAAGCTCTAAGCGTTTTGAAGGATGAGTTGACGAAATTTGGAATCAAAGACTTTATTGATCTAGATATGATGTTCTGGCATGTTTTTGAAGATATAATTCCTAGAGAACCGAAATTAGGGGAATCCAAAGAGGAAGTAATAAAAAAGTTAGCTAGAACTATTATAGAATCACATGATGCTGCCGAGTATTATATTTTGGAATTGGGTAAAATATTGGGATATCTTACCTACACTGTCGATCAGTCAAAGACATTTAATGGACAAAAGCTTGGGGATGTTGCTTTGTTAAAGCAGATTCCTGCATTTGCGGGTGAAAGAGATCTAATATCTGCTAGGGAAATTGATGTACTCTGGTTTGGTGATGACGAGAATCCGAAATTATGTTTTGAAGTTGAGCACACGACTGATATTGTTCATGGTTTGAACAGACTTGCTCAACTGCAACATCTGTACTCTAAATTCTTCATCGTTGCCACTGAGGATAGAAGAGGTAAATTCAACATTGAGATGCAGAAATATCCATTTAGAGGGATGAAGGATAGATTCGGGTTTATCTCTTACAATGAACTAACTGCTTTATATGAAACTGCACTTCCTTTCTATGAACTAAAAACTAGATTACTAAAGGAAAAATAATAGTTCATCGCTACCAGATTTGTATTGAAATAGAACGTGGCAATGACTTAGTGAATAAGAAAAAGACGATGACTATTGAAAGTCTAGAATATTGAATTTACCATTAACAAAATCAAATTGTCTGCTTGGTGGGGTCACGCACGTGGTTCAAGCGGTCATCACACTGGCAGCTTCCAACCAACTTGTAAATTCTTGTGCTCAGAGATCAAGGTAGGATGAAAACGACAAACTATCTAAAGAAATGTCCGGAAAACGATGAAAACTTAGTTTCCAAACCAGAACCCTTGTATATATGATCGATCGTTATTCCATATGTTGAGATGAATACAAACAACATTGTTTAGGAGATTGTTTCAACCATTCGTCGATCTGAAGGAAAGGTATTCTTCAGAATATGTCCAACACGAACGAAAGCCAGTTGAAGAGAGGTTTTTTAGCTCTATTGTTGGCTACTCTGACCTGAAGAGAATACTTATGAAGGCAATTGTATCAAAAGAATCAGTACATATTTTACTAACTGGTCCGCCAGCTACATCAAAAACTGTTTTCTTATTAGAAATGCGAAAAGAATTAGATAACTCCCATTTTGTTGATGGAACGGCTACAAGTGGTAAGGGTATGATAGATTTTCTGTTTGATAATCCAAAGACAGAATATTTGCTTATAGATGAAGTTGATAAGATAAACAAAAAAGATCAGACAGTGCTCTACAATGTGATGGAAACAGGTATACTTGCGGAAACTAAATCAAACAGAACAACTGGATCAAGGCAGCAAAAGATGAAATTGAAGATATTTGCTACAGGTAACGAATTGGAAAGATTACAAGATGCATTCAGATCAAGGTTTATGGAATTCTACCTATCAGAGTACAGTTTGAAAGAGTTCTTAGAAATAACAAAGAGATTGCTTTACTCAAGATACAAACTAAGTGAAGAGATTGCAGCAGCGATAGCAGATGTAGTGTGGAATGATATAAAAACGAGAGACATAAGAGACGTTTTACAGATTGCGAAGTTGGCACGCAATGTTGACGATGTTCAAGACCTAGCCAGAACATTGATGAAGTATAGACCTAAGTCAAAAACAGATGAGGACGATGAATAAGGGTATTCGACACTTGATAGTCGACAAAAGAGCCGTCCTAGGACATGAATCTGCATATCAGTGTATAATGATTATTAGTTGTACAAAAGGTTAACATAAGTAATTGAGGCTGCTTAAGTCGAAAAGAGGCGTTCCAGCTTACCAGAGATAAAAAGTCAACAAAAACAGCCCCGAGAACTTTTTGAGCGGTAGTTTCGGGATTTTGTCTTTTTCAACCGTTTCTTGTTCCTCTACTGTTGATCGAACCACCTCCCCCCTTTTTTGGACCGACAATGACATTGAATAGTACATTTAAGCCGTAGTTGCACAAGTTCTTTCCTCACGATCATTATCGTGGGAAAGCAGTAGTTAATGCATTACAGGTTAAGGCCATGAATGGAATACTTCAGACGAATACGTCAATTGTTCGTAGATCCTGGATCCTCTGAATAGAAAATGGAACATAAAGAACTCACGACTACTTCAAAAAAAATAATATTTGAAAACCAAGTTCCATTGATAATACTTTCGCCTATCAGAGATGAAATATCCTCAAGATATTTTAGTTCGGACGACTAATATAATAGAACAACAAGAGAGCAATCAAACATGGAAAGCATTGTCAAAGGCATGGCTTGGATATACCATTGCAAAGAATAAAGAAGAAGGCGATAGAATGAAATATTATGCGTCGGTGATTCAGAAATTACGAAAGGAATTAGGTTTACCACCTGCGAGTTTTCCAGATCTATTTACCGATGAAGACATAACAAAGGTCCAACAGCAAAAAGAATTCAGAAAATGACAATAACGATAAGGAAAAATCCAGAGTTTACTGACCTTTTACAGGAGAACCTCAATAAAAGATATGAGGAAAGACGGAGGCTTGGTGATTCAAGTATTCATGTTTCCGATATCCTACCAACTAATTGCATTAGAAAACAGTATTATTCACGTAAGTTTCCAGAAATCGACCCTATCTCAAATGAATCAGTACATCATTTTGTAAGAGGAGAAGCAAGTGAATTTGTTATAACCGATCTGGCAAACATGGGTGTTGCACAAGCTGAATTAGAGATGGATGGATTGATCGCGCATCCTGATATTATGAGCGAGAATGGAATAGGGGAGGAGAATGAAGGACTAGCAGAAGCAGGAGTAAAAACAAAAGGACAAAGCGTGATAGTTGAATTAAAAGATACTGTTAATGGTAGACGCCTAGATGTCTATGATAGTACATTCAGATCATATCTTAGGCAGCTGCTATATTATCTGGTTATGACTGGTATAGAAAAAGGAATTATTTCTATAAGGTACAATATAAAAGAACTCAGGTGGGTTAAAAGTGATTTAGAAGGCGATTACTTCTTTCGACCATTCAGTGCTAAAGATGTGGGTATAGAAAGCTGGGAAATATTGTTACCATCACATGATATT
>DAOM01000341.1:3145-9561 GCA_002501855.1 Candidatus Nitrosopolaris nunavutensis | reverse complement strand
ACTGTATAGACTCTGTTCATCATGTGATTCGAGCAAGGAGGTTATGAACTCTCTATTTATAACTACCATGTCTATTTTCGATAGGTATCGGGTAAATTCTGCATATCTTTTCAAGATAGTTCCTACCAATGCGTTAACGGAGATACCCATTCTTTCTGCCTCGTCGTCCAAAACTTTAGATAAATCCAGACCAAATCTAAAAGATCTGGTTATTGTATCCGAGCGCGCATCAGAGCTTGGGATACCTCCCAAACTAATATCAACCAAATGATACTCGCCGAGGTAATAAATAGTGTGGTGATTTGTAGCCATTTGTGTTGATTTCTGTTCAAGTCATGTCGTAATTGCGAAGATGTACACACGTTCCTTATTAAATTTCGTCATGGTTGATACCTGTGGCAAAAATATCGACAGACACTACTCAGAAGGGCTCGATTAGTTATCTTGCGTATTCTCCGACCAATGAACCGATGCATAGAGTACAAAAAAAAGAGGGACCGGTGCAAGCTAGCGGAAACGATCGCGACATTTGCGGTTTATGTAACAGCATTGCGATCCTTTTCGATTCCGACACTAGCGAGACCGTCTGTAGCAAATGTGGCGTGGTTCTCCAAGAGAATGCCGAATCGTTAGGCGCTGAATGGGGAATATACTCAGGAGACGATATCGAAAGCAAGAGCAGAACAGGTATGCCAACTTCGTTAGCGTTTCACGATATGAGGCTTTCAACGTTCATCTCTTATTCAAATGTGGACGCAAACGGTGGTGTGATCAGCCCTGAACAGATGGCTAAGATTCAAAGAATGAGACACTGGAACAAGATTTCGAGCAATAACAGAAGCTATCATAGAAATCTGAAAAATGCCTTTGCTATTTTAAGCACTGTAAAAGATAAACTGTCGCTAAACGACGCGCTTATAGAAAAATCTGCCTATAATTATCGAAAGGCTCTGGACAAACGAATTATCAAAGGGAGGCTTATACGTGCACTGGTAGTTGCCTCGGCATATGCTGCATGCAGAGAATTGAATGTGCCAAGAACGCTAGTTGAAATAGCACAAACTGCTAACGCAGACGCTATCTTCGCCGGTAAATGTTACAGGTTACTTCTTAGGCATCTAAAACTTCATTTGCCGATAATTGATTCGAACGAACTGGTTACGATAGCTAATAGTGGGCGCGTAAGCGAAAAGGCTTACCGCAGAGCCCTTCAGATGCTTTCTATAGTAAAGGATATCGCATGGCAAAGATCTTAACGCGCTTGCTGTGGCTAATACGCCTCGTGTCTGAAGGAAGGTGAAAAGGTTAGCCAAGCACAAATCGCTGTGGCAGGCGACACTAGTATCGTAACACTAAGAAAAAGATTTCAAGATGTGAGGAAGATATTTCCATGATTTATCTCTGTAATTCCGGTTTTATTCTTTCGTATCGCCACATATTGTTTCTAGACTTATTTCGGTTGTTTTCGCTTACATGCCGAGTGTGTGAATGTCTAACAAGAAAGTAATAGCAGATACATCGGGGAGCCGAAAAAGAATGCACCTGCTCATAACAACGTTTTATAGCCTGAAAAGTCACAACACACCATGCGAAATGACTAGGATCAAGGTAGCTGTCAAAGATGAGATCATAAGAGGTAAGGGAAAGGAGCTGAACGTAAACGGGATTAGAATAGCTTTATTCAACGCAAACGGAAAGTATTATGCTGTTGAGGCTCTTTGTAGACATCAAGATGGTTCTTTGGCACCAGGAAAGGTAGATGGAGAGATTGTTGAATGTCCTCTACATACATGGCACTATAATATTAGGACAGGTGAACTCCTTGATTATCTTGGAGGAGTCAAACTTACAACCTATGATGTTGACATCAAGGGAAACGACATTTACGTAGATGTTTAGTATTTCCCAAATTTACTTATACTAGAAGAGCAGATCACCGGCATCTATCAATAAGAGTATTGGCACATGTCTAGGCAGTATAACGCAAAGAACCCGAATTGAATAGTAATCCCCAGATTAGGGTTCATCACATTGAAAGTATATAACACGTTGACGAGGCGCCTTGACGACTTGAACTCCGACGGAGCTGCCTCCACGAGAATTTATCTCTGTGGCGTGACAGTTTATGATAATTCGCATGTTGGTCATGCTAGAACGATTGTGGTATTCGATATTCTACGCCGCTACCTCCTTTCCAAGAATTGTCCCGTAGAATTTATCCAGAATTTTACAGACGTTGATGATAAGATAATAAATCGTGCAATACAGGAGGGATCGACAGCGGAAGAAGTCGCGTCTAGGTACATACAGAATTACTTCAAGGATTTCAATTCCCTAAACGTATTGGTGGCCGATCGATATCCCAGAGCTACAGAGCACATACGAGAAATGATACAGCTTATTAGTGCACTGATGAATAAAGGCTATGCGTATCTTTCGCCTAACGGAATTTATTTTCGTGTAAGATCATTTTCAGGTTACGGCAAGTTGTCGAAAGAATCAATCGAAGACTTAGAGGCAGGAGCTCGAATCGAAGTTGATCAATCAAAGGAAGATCCACTTGATTTTGCTCTATGGAAATTCTATTCTGATCCTCCAGTATGGGATAGTCCTTGGGGAATGGGGAGACCTGGGTGGCATATTGAGTGTTCCGCGATGGCTTTGAAATATTTTGAAAGCCCTTTCGAGATCCACGGAGGTGGATACGATCTTGTCTTTCCTCATCATGAGAATGAGATTGCTCAATCGGAATCTTTTTCAGGAAAACAGTTTGCAAAAATATGGATACATTCAGGAATGGTAACTGTCAATTCTGAAAAAATGTCCAAATCCTTGGGCAATATTGTAACAATCCAGGATGCACTAAGCAGATGGGGACCTAACAGTATACGAATTTACAGCATTTCTGTACATTATTCAAAACCTTTGGACTACTCAGAGAAATTACTAAACGAGTCTAAACATAAATGGCGTCAGATAGAGACTTGCGCTTGTGAACTACGTTTTGCGATTGGAAATCAGGGTTACCTAACAGAAGTGGAACAATTGTCTGATCAGACGATGAAGGCTTTTGAATCTGCGATGGAAGATAATTTGAATACTTCCTTAGCTTTCACTGTATTCCTTAAACTTGTCACCGAGTTAAACCACTATGCAGCAGAAGAAAAATTGACAGCAGATATGTCTAAAATCGCCGGCGTAGTTTTCAATAATATCATGAACGTTTTGGGCCTTCGGCTTATCGAAGCCAACGATATCGAGAAAAAAGAAATTGAAAGTTTGCTAAGCATGCGCGATCAATTACGAGAACAAAAGAAATTCTATGAATCGGATGCGATACGAAAGAAATTGGTTGATGAATTTTCAGTTGAACTAATCGATCATAAGAAGAGAACCATTTGGGGCATGGTTGAGGGAGCATCAAGACCTCATTTTGTTGGCTAGTGTTTATCAGTAAGTCCTAATTGATTATATCGTTTGTCTTTCGGGCAAGCACTGAATATTTCTTCCTTCGCCTCAGCTTTTTCAAGATATTAATCATGTTATCTTTCCCGCAGCTAATGACACGATGTGATTTCTGTCGCGGCCCCGCTGATGTCCACTTGCTTGTGGTACTACTGATAGTACTAATGAAAACAAATAAAAAAATTCTCGTTTGTAATGTATTTAAATTCCGCTCAAGATGATCATCCTACAACCCGTGAATCTAAAACAAAAACAAAAAACGATAACTTTTATCGTATCGGGGGTAATAGCAATGATTGTGATATTTGCGTAGATGTTTCAATTAGAAAGGCACAAAACTTTTCAGATTTATATGAAAAAGTTATTTCAGACTCGCCTTCACTAACTCAGTTTTCGAAACGAGATAGGAAATGGCAATCGAAACAATATGACAACGCGACAATGATCAAAATTACGACAGTTATATACCAAAATTTCAGAGACTGCTTAACATCGCTGAATCATTACAGCCGACGTGACTGTTACGGCGTGACGAGTTATAAACTGTCTGCGATGGGTTCCGTAACGAAGTTAAAACCCCGCGAATTGCAGGTTCACTCTGATAACTCAAGACTCGACATATTGGGATTTTACTATATAAACGTAAACTTAGAGTCGCAAACTGCAACGAAATCATTTGTCATTGTTACTCTGTATGACAAAGAAGGCAAGGTAATATCTCCAGGAAGAGCACAAACAGAACAGGTAAATATTACAACGCACTCTCTGGAGCCCTTCGGAATCGCAGTGACTGAAAAAATTGGAGACAAGATTAAGGACTAATCTCTTGCGGCTGATTCTGATCCCTATGTGGAAGTGTTAGAAGATATAGTATCAACCGCGGCTTTAGTTCTATGTTTATCGGAGCAATAGTTGTTATACACATGTATCAGAGCAGATCGAAGATAGTAGCATACGCTCAGCTCAATGACAATCACTTGTCTTACTGTAAATGATTTTATTACACTTACACTTCTCGCAGGTAGTAGTGTTATACTTGTGTGTTGGGTATAAATAGGAATAAGAAAAAACTCAAATGGAAAGTTGATTATGAGAATAGCCTGTACAAGATATATGATTGGGACAAAAAATTAGCAGGTTACTTCTTCCCAAGATATGGATCCGTTGAATCAGGGGAAACAGGCGAGGTGGATGATGATAGTGATATTGGTCATGACGAACATGCAGACGAACTAAATAAATCCAAAGCAAAGGTATCGGGAGGAAATCTCCTGGTTCCTATGTTGAAGCTCAATCTACTAGATGTACAGGAGGGAATAGATTTGGATTATACTATTGAATCACTCGAGACAAACTTGGAAAGAACGAAGTTATGGAAGCGATGGATTGCTGAAAATCATCGAGAATCGAACATAGTTGGTAGTGGCATATATACTGCAAGAGAAGATAGAAACATGCTATCAATAGTCCTCAGCATAGGTTCAGATTTTATACTAGGCGAGATAGAGGTTATAACAAAATTAGCCCCCTTACTTGACAATCTTCACGAGTCCGGCCTCTTATAACTCATCAAAAGAGTTATAAGCACTACCTTTTTTAGGATTTAAAAAGTGGAACGGCAGAGGGAATAGTAATGACGACGATAATACGAAAATGAACGTTATTGATGAAGTATGAAGAGTTCAAATAGTGTGATTGATTATCATCTCGATATGTTGCCAAAGAAGGAGATGTTACTGCGCAAGAATGAGGAGACTACCAAGAAGGAATGTCCATTGTGCGGATGTTCGCTTCCGACAACCAGCGAATTAAACCTTTGTCCAGAATGTATAAAGAGCGCCGATTGCTGTGTTGGACTAGAAAAAATTCGAGAATAACTTTTGTAGTGTTATAGTACGGATATATCTATTTGTATTCAAAAAACGTGAAATATAGCCATTCTCTTTAGAAGTGAGCAATTTTCATTTTTTTTCATACTGCAGGTAACCATGCATTCCTCATAAATTCGTAATTCGACATATCCTCTGAAAAAAAGCAGATATTTATGAAATTCTTCGTTTCCCTGCGACTCTGGAATTCATGTATCCGATGCGAGAGAAGAAGCTATAATATTGCTGTAGTACTGCATATAAATCTGAGCGCCTGATGAATAAGGATAGTTCGTTTCGTTCACTCTCCAAGCCTGTATCATCGTCGGGCGCTCATGATCTCCATTAGTTAACAAGGTCTTTTAGCAGTGTGAACTTATTTGAGTCGACCATTTACAATTTTTTCTTTTGAGCTCAGTAACAATACCCTCGGCTTAGACTAATCGACAATCCAGATAATCACTATCCCTTTAGCGTTTGACTCTATCGGTGCTTAAACATTGCCAGACATCTATTGTTCATATGTCAAGACACTTACGTGATTGGTTTGGGAATAAGATTGGCCATAGGACTAGCAATAAGGTTAGTACAGCAGCAGGATGTTCGTAGTACTGGCAGTCACGATGCTAACGGTGGAGATGTTAACGACGCTAATGGTACTGGGAGTAGCGATAATAATCGCCAAAGATGTAATGCGCGTTTCGTGTTTAGTTCATTTGTAAACCTGGCAGACTTAGGCAGAGATCGTACGACCTTGCTTGTACAACGAAATAATTATGATTGAACCCACTTATGATACAACCGACATAAGTTAAGTTCCTCGTAGATACATGGTTCTGATTTCAGTTCAACAAAGATGAGAATTATAAGTAGAAACGAGAAATGCAGATCAATTCTAGAGACAGCGAATGTAGAAGGAACAAACCTAATCCGGATTATATTAGAACATGTTCTAAGACCATAGCGGCTTCCAAAACCAATTACAGTGATAGTGACTGATATTATAACCATTATCGGATTTTTTACCCCCCTGCAGATTTGAGCAAAATGGCTGCTCCTGGAGCGAATTCAAAATTCATGTGG
>DAOM01000341.1:0-2944 GCA_002501855.1 Candidatus Nitrosopolaris nunavutensis | reverse complement strand
GCGATCTGGTTGCAAATAGAATGGACTTTCTAATAATTGCATTCATAGTATTTCTTGCATACAAGCAAGGAGACTGAGCCTCCAGCCGCCGATAAAAATAGCTGTAACAAGACGTGCCACGTTCTGATCGCGAATTTATCACAAGTAATAGCAACAGGGAGTGTATAGATTAGAGTTGGTGCTTTATGAGTATTATGAATATTGAATATTGCACTGTTTGGAAGCCTCTCCATGTGAAATACAGAGGCTCTATTCTATTGGGCCTCTCACATAGTTGGGTGTCAACACTGGTAACATGGCTCTAATTGATTTATGTCTGTATTTCATTTGTATTTATTTAGTTGTCCCTCTTTATCAATATCTTCTCTTAGAAACTTTATCATAGGATAGGGTACTGGTAAGCAAAAAATTTCAATCAGTATTTGGCGTGCCTAGCCTAGCTCAAAGCAGAATTGTTTACGATAGAGCTGCGAAACATATCAATCATACTCGTACACGCGTAGAGACTCTTTAGTCTTTAGGAATATTCAATTTGATAATACATGGTAAGCAAACAACTTCGCGGATAACTTCGGATCGATGAAACCCAGAATGGCGTGAACCTATATGGCATGATTATCATACCTTTTATTATGACTAAACCGCATATAAACCTCCATTATCCCTTTATTATTATTCTACCATTTTCAATGTGTCTGTGAGCGTGATAATCCCTACTACTGCACCCTTTTCACTAACTAGAACACACTTTGAAAATCTGACCAAAGGAACCAGCGCCTTGGCAGGAGTTGATAAATCAACTAGAGGAGGCGGTGGTTCCATAATCATGGAGATCGTCATATTGCGTCCACCCTCTTTTTCAGCTTTTTCCACCATGTTTTTTGCCAAGCCGTCTTCACTCACAATACCAACAACACGGGAGCCGTCGAACACTGGAATTTGACTGATAGAGTTACTTCTCATTCTATCAATGGCTATCCGAAGGGTGTCGTTTTTTTGTACTAAAATTAGCCTACGACTGCAAATATCGCCAGCTTTCATCGAAGATTGGCCTTCGAGAGAGCTTAAGAGCTCGAAGATTTTCCGGGCAGTCTCATAGCTTGGTTTGCAGCGACCTGACTCTATCTGGTTGATCATGGATGTGCTTATTCCAGATAGCCCGGCCAGCTTGCGCTGAGTCAAGCCGAGTCTAACCCTGGCCTGTTTAACATATTCAAGTCTCGGAAGCATCTCCATTATTTTTTGATTTCTTACATTCTCATGTTTAATAATAACATTGGCTTAAAGTAAGCTAATGTCAGGAATCTGCGAGAACGAGGCACCAACAAAATATTACGACTCATGCATTATCATCGAGACAACTTCATTTTTTGTCTTTCCTGCTATGTTGTTGATATCCTTATATTATGTGCGCACGAAAAGTCTCTATTAGCAACGATGAATACCGGCAGCAGCAGTACGCAACCGAAGTGGGATTCGGTGAAGAGATACAAGTTAACCAAAATGTTGAATGAACTTGGAAGCATTTCGGGTCACGGAACCGAGCTTGTAACTGTGTATGTCCCTCCCAGGAGACCGATTTTCGATGTCATTGCACAATTGCGTAATGAATCAGGTACTGCTTCAAACATTAAATCCGATTTGACGAGAACCCACGTTCAGGACGCTTTGAGCAGAACAATAGAGCACCTAAAACTTTTCAAGGAGACGCCAGAGAATGGGCTCGTCATATTTTGCGGAGCTATTCCAAGCGGGAAGGGTTTCGGCACAGAAAAGATTGAACTTTATCCTGTTCTACCACCGAAGCCAGTTCAGATTCAGCTTTATCGCTGTGACGATCATTTTTGGATAGACCACTTGAGGGATATGATGAAGGATGATAAAGTAATAGGGATTATTGCTATTGATACACAAGAAGCTGGCCTTGGAATATTGACTGGTGATAGATGGGTAGTTGTAGACACAATGACTTCTGGCGTCGCTGGCAAACACAGGCAAGGAGGTCAGTCTGCAAGAAGATTTGAAAGGCTTCGCGATAATGAACTAAATGAATACTATCACAGAGTAGGAGATCATGCTCAAAAAGTGTTCATTGATCAGTTTAATGTTAAAGGGCTTATAGTAGGGGGACCTGGTCCAACAAAGGAGAATTTTCTTAGAGAAGAATATCTGGATTACAGACTGCAGAACAACGTTATTACGACTTTAGACACTTCTTATTCTGGTGACGAAGGCATTCGCGAAATCATAGACAAGGTTAATGATCAAGGTGTTATGACAGAATATCGGTTGATGGAGGAAAAAAAGATAGTCAAGAAGTTCATGGGCGAAGTTCATTCCGGAAGAGGTCTTGGTATCTACGGTATTTTGGATGTTATAAAATCACTCCAGAACGGAATTGTCGATTTGGTTATTGTGACTGACGATATTACTTTTCTAAAGTTGGATGTAAAATGCAAAAGATGTGGCACTATACAAGAAAAATTTATTGAGAGAAGTAACTTGGTATCTACCAAACAAGAGCTTTTATCAAAACCATGTCCTTCATGTTCGGCAGTCGATTATGAAAGCAGCGAGAAAGATATTGTAGATCATCTAGAAGAATTAGCGACTATGACAGCAAGTCGGCTGGAAATAATCTCTGGAAAATCGGAAGAAGGTGCTCAGATAGCTAGCCTTGGGCGAATAGGAGCAATTCTCCGCTTCAGGCCCAGTAGTAGTAATACTATCGCTCGGATATCTTGATATTTTTTTCTAAGAATTATTGCCAATATACGTAGTCTCTCGATATGGCAAGAACTGGCAGACAGGGAAGACAGATTCGGAAGGTAATGATATTGGAGGATGAACAGGATATCCTCCACCTCTACAAGGATTATCTGAGTGCAAAAGGTCATTCTGTAATTGTGACCTCAACTATGGCTAATTGTTGTACTTCCAGACA
>DAOM01000239.1:5187-7482 GCA_002501855.1 Candidatus Nitrosopolaris nunavutensis | reverse complement strand
AGAACAACTCCTCTATGTCCTGCTTCTACAACAACTACTGATTCAAACATGAAAACGATAATGACAACAAATGTGATTATTCCTGCTACAATTTTTAATTTGTTAAAGGACAAGACAGGCCCTGATGATCTTGATCCTGTATATCCATATGGTTCCCTAGCAGGGATTCCCTTATCATAGGGTGTGCCAGATCTTTTGAAAGGATTTCTCATTAACTTATCTAATCTTTCAATCTAGAGTTAATTGTAAGGCAATTTAAATTTGATGTTTCCAGATATTATGTAGTTCATGAGTTAATTTGCATGTTACAATATTATTATAAAAACTATGCGATACATTCGACGAATGTATTGCAAAAATAATGATAGTCGTCTTTTCTTGCTCCGTTTTCATATCAACATTATAGTTCCCAATCCTTTTACCTAATGTATTTGTAAGTATGTGAACGTGGGCTCATTGTACACAAAGGATTGCTACTAACAAGGTATTAATCACAATTCCTAAAAGAAATTTTAAGACGTTTGGAATATGTGAAGAGAGAAGGCTTCTACTAATGAGTACGGTTCTGAAAATGATGTCATAGATAGTCTTGATATTTAATTGTGGCTGTGGAATGCTAGTCAAGGCCTAATGAGCATGTGTGACAAGTCATACTCCATCAGCCATCATTTTGATAGCTGGTAACTATTAGTTTCAAAACCCACTGAAGCAACTTGAACTCAGCATTTCAAGGGGATTCAAAGAACTAATGCTACTCACTAAATTTCATTTAAGTAAGCATAGTAACATGATGATACTTATATTCTTGTTAGTATATTATGAAGGAGCTTATATCCCACGTTTTTCCAATGAACGAAGACACAATTAGCAAGATTAAAAATGATAGAAGGTTTGCGCACGAGATTCTATGCGGAAGAAGACCTCACGCCCAGAAACCTGTATTTTGTCCTGTATGTGATAGAGAGAGCGAGAGTTTTTCTGATTGTAGGTTCTATCGAAGATTCTAGGCGAACTCGAGAAGGAAGTTAGCCTGTGGATTATGCTAATATCAGGCGTTTACTAGTTGTAAGACGATATCTTGTTTAGATGAACGTGGTGAAACTCACAAACACAAGTTTGTGATTAATACAATAATTGATAGATTAGGAGAAGATGCTGCATTACAAGAACTCGAGAAAACTGGAGTGATCCATACTGGATACCACGTACATTCGATTAATGCTAATTCAGTTACTCTTGTAAAAAGCAATAATGGTCTTCTAACTCTATTGGAACCACGTAAGATTGTCAAGATGATAAGCAAAGAAGAAGGAGGCATTCCGCTTCTAGCTACTGTAAATGAAAAGGGGTTTGTAAGGGAAGTAGATGATACAAAATTAGTAGTAGATCTAGATGGGAACATAAGAGCCGAACGTGCTCAGAAACAATTGTCTAACCTCAATAATAATAATTCCAGACGAAATCAATCTTACACGAAGAGTACTTGAACCAATGCATAGATTTCATAAATTACTTGTAGACATAATGCTACCCAGAGTTTTTTGGTAATCAAAATGGATATTTCTCTTGATTCTGAGCAGCTGAGAGTATTAAACTGGCGGGCAAGCAATAAAGATATTGCAGGAGTAGTAGGCCCTCCTGGTTGTGGCAAAACAACAGTAGGAAGCGCCTTGGCTGTCAGAACCTAGCGAAACGCCAGAGGACAAAGCCATGAAATTCGATCTTCTTTTCGATAGCGGCGTCGATGGCCCGCCAGGTCTTTCTTACCATCACCTCGTAAGGCGTTTTCACTAAACTAGTCGTTGCGATACTTTCCGCTGAATATTTAAGAACAACATCCTTGATTTACTATTATAGGTTAGATTATGTCAGATGAAAGCAACATTCCAACGAGTTTGGAAGAATACAAAGAGCTACCTGTAGAAGTCCAGCCTGAAGAACAGCAACAGCTACCAGTAGTTGAAGGTCATGAAACAGAAGTGCTGCAGCAACAACAAGAAAAAGGAGAGAGTGGAAAAACACCTTCTACTACTACTCTAAAGGCAATTAGACTAGCAACCATCTCTAAGTTACTAGAGAAACAAACAACTCAAATGGATAAAATAGGACAGATGGTTCAACCGCTACAAAAGCAGCTAAAATCAGTGGAGAGACGAACCGAATTCATCAAACAAATGCCTTCCCAGCTTAAACAATTACAAAAACAAATGTCGCAAGTTCAGAAGGAGAGTCAGAAGATAAGATTATTATTGAGTAAGAAGAAGACTGCTTCTACTAAAAAGAAGAATACTAAAA
>DAOM01000239.1:0-4879 GCA_002501855.1 Candidatus Nitrosopolaris nunavutensis | reverse complement strand
AAAGAAGAATACTAAAAAGAAGAGAAGCACACGCAAAAAGTCTTCCGAGAGGTAGCGGACTCAATGGATTAGCCTTCCTTAACGAGAATTTTTGTCTGCTATAAATACGTTAAAACCAGGAACAAACCCACCCGACGAAATTAATGTAGTAGTAGAGATTCCAAAAGGGAGTAGCATCAAATATGAGATAGATCCAAAAAGTGGAGAAATATCTGTCGACAGAATGTTATATCCTGCATTGTTTTATCCTTGTAATTATGGCTTTATTCCTCAGACAAGAGAAGAGGGTGGTGGAGCAGATCCAATTGATGTATTCATACTTGGAAACTATTCTTTATTGGCCAAGTCAGTGATTAGCTGCCGTGCTGTTGGAATATTGTCAACCGAGGATCAAGGTGGCATCGATCTAAAGATTATTGCAGTTCCAGTGACAAAGACAGATCCAACCTTTTCAACTATTCTAGATATCAATGACATTCCAGAGAGTGTACGAATGCAGCTCAAGCACTTTATTGAACATCATAAAGACTTAGAAGAAGGAAAATACGTAAAGGTAGAGGGTTGGGGAGGAAAAGACGCTGCAAAAATAAAGATTTCTGAAGCAATAAAAAGATACAATCGAAAGATTGATGTCTAAATGATATGAAAAACAAATGATATCACAAAAGCCCTCCTTATTATTGTGCTATTAAGATTTTTTTGATTATCAACAATTGCATTTGATATGAAGTAGTTACAGAATGTTATCGAGTAAGAGCTATGCTAATAGTAATAGTAGCACAAATTACCGATAATGGTCATGCAGTTATTCTATATCTTAAAAAGACGATAACTGGGAAGGTAAGAGAAACACTATACCAAACAGACTTTGATAGTAGGATCACCTGGAAGACGAAATTAAAATCGAGTCTGTAGGTCAAGTTTGTTATATGTATTCATAGCCTTATCATGAGAGCATCGAAAATGCCTTGTCCAACTACTCTAATATCTCCCACGGTATCCATAACATGGGATTGATTGAAAGTATTGTTTGGATAATGACAGGATTTATACCCACATTGACTACAATGGAGAATAGCGAACATAAGAGTAACAGAAGAACTAGCGATGGCTAACAATACTGTTAGAAAATAAGAGTCCGTTGACCACCACACTTCTAGGACTATCAGAAGGTGCTGTGCTTGTTGCACATAACACGTGACACTTCCAACAGAGCTCGCTCATCTAATTACACAAATCTAGAGACAAGCTATTACAAATGTAATAGATATAGCTATATGTATAAAATTCTAGAAGGCCTCGCTACTGATGGTCTTGTAGAGCCAAGTGAACTTCCAGGTTATGTAGATTGCGAAAGGCCTCATAGACGGACTTTAGAATAATAGATGTAAGAGTACTACCTGAGTTTGATGCTCCATCATCACCATCTGAATATAAACTCAATATCATGAGGGTTATAAGTTATTTAGAATTAGGCGAGAAAGTGGTAGTATGTTGTAGTCATGGAATGAACAGAAGTAGCGCTATAGCACTAGGTGTATTAGTACAATACTTCAAAATGGATTTTTTCAAGGCGTGGGAGTTAATACAATCAAGAGTGCCAACATGCACTATCATATCTACAAATATTGTAGCTTTAACGAAATTGTTTAAGGTTAAATTTCCATGATTGTTTTTCAAATGTCACTGTGTGCGTGTAGGTTTAGTTTTGTACTGAATTCTAATGTAACTCCAAGTATTGCATTACAATGAAATGTTTGTTGGCATCGATACTACTTTACCCTTCAAACAGGAAGGACATATCTCAACTGTAACGCGTAAGCTAAGATATGATGCACACCAATAACATGAACCGCATAGTAAGAAATGTGGTTGCTCCAAAGTCGATTTCATCTCGCAATCAAACCCTTTCTTCATTGTTGTGCCACTAGCAGTGGTGTTCGTGTAAACAATAATTGTGGCATACTTATAATATGCATATATCACTATAAATAGATATCTATCTATGATTATTTCAAGATAAATAGATATATTCACATAAAGTAAACAAATTCAAGCAGATTCCTGTAAAAAAAGTTTTATTCAGTCCATCAACTTCGGTATGCTTATGGATTTCGACTAGCAGTTCCTCTAATTGTAGTAATTTGAAGGCTACTATGCCTAAATGTAGACAATACCCAATATTTGTTAGTTGGATCTTACGAAACATTTCCAGGTCAAGTAACTGAGTTCGGTATGCTACTATCACTAATCCGGTAGTCGGTCCACTCGTACCAATTCATTATAGTAAATCTGCTGGCGATGTTCTGGAGAAGAGGATTATACTATCTACTAACTTATCACTCAAAAAATTACCCCCCTTGATGAGATTTGACAATATGATTATTTACGATGCATTAATATTCAACAATACAAAATCCTTATATTCTTAGTAGATGAAACAGGTCTATTGCAAGGCCAATGTGTCGATGCATATATAACGACCATAAAAAGGATGAATCACGCGACTGCTCGAGTATATAAAATAAGATTAAATAATTTTGATACTTTTTCAGTGCGAGAATACGCTGCCGGAATCGATAATTTGGTCCCTCTTATAATTAACGGTAACGTCGACCCCTATCAATTACTTAACAAATACGTTTCCTATTTACAATCATACCACAATCTTTCGCCTCTTAGCCTAAAGCAAGAAGTCATAACAGCAAAGAATTTGCTTGAATATTATGATGTTGATATTAGTCCTCGTAAATTCAAGCTAAAAGTGAAGCTGCCAAAAGTAATCAGAAAGAATAAACAAGCATTATCGAAAGAAGATGCAATAAATATTTTAAATTCATGCTCTGACATTCGACTAAAAACATATGTAATGTTGCTTGCCGCAACAGGAATGCGCGCTGTGGAAGCATTATCGATCAGAATCAAAGATCTTGATTTCGACTCAAGTCCCACTCAAGTGTTACTTCGTGGAGAATTTACTAAAACCCGTGTAGAGAGAACCATCATGCTCACGGAAGAAGTTGCCAAGCAATTAACAACGTGGATAGACTACAAATATCGTGCTAGACGAGTGTCCTACTATGATAATGCAAAATCAGTCACAGAAATTAGAACACCACAAAAGAATAATGATGACCTACTTTTTGCAGTCTATCAAAGTGCTTCTGGGCCAAATCCAAATAACATATACGTGGATTTACGGACTAGTTTTAGCAATACGCTTGACAGAATAGGCATGGGTGCGAAGGAAGAATTCAATAATAACATTCACAGCGACAAAAGGCATCGTGGACGCAGACGCATCACCTTACATAGCTTTCGACGCTATGTGAAAAGTACAATAAGCGATCTTGGTTATGGTGATTTTAGCGAGTATTATATCGGGCACTCAAGTGTCTCAACATATTATAGAAAGACTGATAAAGAGAAAATCGAATTATTCCGCAAGATCGAGCCTCATCTGACTTTTCTCGATTATCCTACTCTTGAACGTAAAGGCGCGGACGTCGATGCAAAAGTGGAAAATCTAGAGCATGAAAATCAAAGATTAAGACGTAGCGACCAGCTGAAGGAAGACGCACTGGCAACATTATCAGATCAAGTAATGAATCTTATGGTGGAAGTACAGGAATTAAAGAAGCGATAAAAGTGCTCATTATCGTTGCACTACAACCTGATCGTATCAGGCCAGGGGTTTTGGTTTTGGAGGCGTAGATTCTAATATTCTTGGGGAGCGCAGTCAACAGAATAAAGAAGAGGCAGTTGCCGAATTGTGAGACACATGGGGCCAGAAGACGCCTTCAAGAATAAATAATCATTTTTTACTAAGGGTATATTTTTGGAATTAGCAGCGAATCCTTGTTACACGTAGGACATGGTTTTTTTAGAGGCTCATCTGGTGAATATAGGATAACATCTAAATATTCTACTGTATCAACGAGGGCGCCAACAGAAGTCCTACAGCCTTTACAATAACCCTCCACAGCAAGGGTATTAGGCGATTCCTTACTACTACACAACCAAATTTCTTCGTACACTCTTCGAGAGCGCACTCGTGACATAATATTCCGTTCAATGTCCAATTTTAGTAGAAGCAATATGGGTTCCCTTTCAATTGGATCCATTTCCCTCAGGGTTTCATTTCGAAGAGAGTGAAATAATTTTACTTGTTCTAAATCGTCCGTCTTAGACACAATTTGGTATACAAGATCTTGAACATGCCTTATTTGCTCGTTTGAAAGAAGCATTTCCGTCAAAGGATTAATGACGAAATCATAGAATAGCCCTCCATCCTTGAATTTTTTAAATAAACGCGAATGAAAAATACTTATTTTTGGACCATCCTCGGCGGTCAGAATTGTTTGATAAATATTATATGCGTGCTCAATCCACTTGGCGCTTTCTTCGGGCTCTGGGTTGGAAGAGCGGACGATGGACAATAGCAAATAAGTAAATGGGCCAAATTGGTATCGACTAAGCATTCCGGTCCCTTTGGATTGCTTGACTTCATCGACTTTATTTATTAGGCCGAGTCTTAACAAATCGCCAATCTTTGGTTTTATATTATTAATAGTGTTCTTTAGGCGATTTGCCTTGTTCATGTTTCTACCCTCTCCGGTGTAATAATTCATGAAGTCATTATTATTGTCGTGCAGCCAATTCGCCAATTCATAGTCCCTGAATACCATACTTGTTGGATGACCATCTATTTTTACGAAATCGGCATACCTGAATATAATATCCCTGTAAATCGTATTAGCCTTCTCATAGTATCCGTCTTTACCCTGTTTGAATAGTATGGAGTGCACGGAGGGTCCTTTCAAGTGTAGCACTGTGGCGAACGTTCTCTCCATAAGAATTATGCACGTCAAAAATTCAA
>DAOM01000101.1 GCA_002501855.1 Candidatus Nitrosopolaris nunavutensis | reverse complement strand
AATCGTCTAAGCAACCATTTAAATTATATTTTGAACATCAACACAATACCACAGAAGGCTAATAATAGAGTTAAGGGGATATGAGAATAGAAAAATTTGTGTTGAATAATAAGTATTATACACGCAATAACAACAATTTTTTAGATAATAGGAATAATAATGACCTTATTACTTTTGATGAATTAATATCTGATTTCATACGCGTTAGAAAGAAAACCCGAGAACTCTTTAAGCCACTTAAACTAGAGGATGCGGTAGTACAGTCTGATATCTTTGGCAGTCCACCTAACTGGCATCTAGCACATGTTAGCTGGTTCTTTCAGAAGGTGTTAGAAAAACACGGTCAAAGATTGGCAGGAGGATCGGATAGTGATAGTGGTGGCAGCAGCGAGGTCAACAATACTAGTACAACTCGTCGCCGCTATCGCCATTGTATTAATTTAGAATATCTTAATTCATACTATCAGCGATATGGAAATATCCTTCCAAAATCTGAACGTGGCAAATTCCCTAGGCCAACTGTACAACAGACTCTGGAATATAGATTGTTTATAGAGAGAAATGTTATTTCATTTTTGAAAGAGAAGGGGAAAGAAGAAGATGATCTCAATAACAAAGGAACAGCATCAGCATCAAGGTTAGAGGAATTGAAGTACGATATTATTTTAGGAAACCAGCATGAGATGCAGCATCAAGAGCTTATGATCTATGATTTTCAACATTATTTCCAGCGCTTCCAAGACCCTGCAGACAATTACATACCTGTTAAGGCAGTAGCACAACAGACAGGGCAGGCAGGAGGAGAACAGCGTGGAATAAGACGAGCGGTGACGAGGAAAGAAGGACCAGAATTAAGAAAAATGGTTGAGATCCCAGGAGGAATTTACGAACTGGGTTTTAATGGTAAAGGGTTTTTTTGTTACGATAACGAGCTTCCAGAACACAAAGTGTATCTTCAGCCTTATAAAATAGATGTAACACCAGTTACCAATGCTGACTATATTGAATTTATTGAAGATGGAGGATACCGCGACTTTGGATATTGGTTAGCTGATGGATGGGATTTAGTTAAAGAGCATGTTTGGGAAGCTCCACTCTACTGGGAATCTGTTAAAAAAGGAGAATACAGTGATATTATCAGTAATAAATATGATGATGGTAGTAGTACTAATAGTACCAAATGGGTGAAGAAGGACTTTCGCGGTATTCATGAAATTAATAGAGACGAACCGGTCGTAAATGTTAGCTATTATGAGGCGGATGCGTACGCCAGATGGGCTGGAAAGAGACTTCCAACCGAAGCTGAATGGGAAAAGGCAGCAAGCTGGAATGATGGTCTGCGTAGAAAAACTCTTTATCCTTGGGGAGACGAAAGACCCCAGCCTAAATATGCCAATTTGCAAGAATCGTCTCTTTGGGGCCCATCTAGTGTGGGTTCATATCCGGAGGGGAAGAGCTATTATGGCTGCTACCAGATGATAGGTGACGTCTGGGAATGGACATCGTCTGAGTATGTACTATATCCTGGCTTCAAGCCAAAATTCTCAGAATATACCGATAAATGGGCCATAAATCAAAAAGTTCTTAGAGGAGGATGCTTTGCTACCCCCGCCACTCAGATTAGGAATACTTATAGAAACTATTTCAAACCACACGAAAGAATACTATTCTCGGGATTCAGATGTGCCAAGGATATTTAACTCAGAAAAAAAATCAAGGAAATTATAGAATTCATTAGAGTAAACGACCTAAGATTCCGATAAGCTCCGATATATATACACGAGTAATGTTTTAGACTATTCGGCGATACATATGATACATTGACTCCTGACGTCAACAAAGGGGTACTAACCCTTCACATTTCCTCAGATATACGCCTATACGCCTCACCCTGAGACAGATTATCAGGGCAACAACCCCTTGGAACGAAGGTGGTATAGCTTGTCGTCTATAGGATGCGATATATGTCTATTTATCAAAGAAACTAGTAGTAGATTCTGCAAGAAGAATAATTATCATATTGTCAGAGGGTCGTAATTAACATTGCTCTACATAGTACCCGATTTCGTTTTAAAGATAGAACTAATTCAGTGTTAGTCAAATCGTAATCAGCAGTCTGCAACTTAGCTTATTTTGCTGCCCAAAAAAACGTCATTTTGGTGTGTCTTTTGACCGGAACTGCAATTCTAATGGAGGCATTGACTACGTAGTAACATAATACAGGCATTATCTCACTCACCCTACCACAATTGGATTTGTCAGCAGGTGATAGCCAGTTGTTGAGAATGCTATCAAGTTTCTACCGGACATACCGGTAAGAACCAAAGCTATTGCATACTAAACCAACCAGCACTAAAGGATAACATTCCTGTTTACATAATATCAGGAAGCGATACTCTACGGCGAATGTGTATTCATCAATAGAATAATACTTAAGAATAACAGGTTGTTTTGTCTATTATAATTAGCATGTATAGCAAGAAATCCTACTCCTTCTAATATAGAATAATAATTTGGGTATAGAATTGGCCTATGCGACAAGAGAGGTTGGGAGTTTTGCTAGAGTCGTGTGTTCTATAGAATCTCGACCCTATCACTCTCTAAGCCGTCTACACTCTTTCAGTACTAAACAATAACTACCTGTAGAATATTAATCACGTCCGTTTTTGTGTCTAAAGGTAAAAGTTACGCTATTCACAAAAACAGTTAAGCTCTCAAAATTAGAACATCACGTCATGATGTCATAGCAAGGAGTGGATTGAATTCCACTTCTCCTTTTGGTACTGTACACACCAGAGCCGTTTGGTTACTATCTAACCTTTATTTCTGACTGATGTAATTAATAGGTGTTATTTCATCCATTGTGTTCTGTATTTGCAATAAACGCATACCTTTCTCTGTTGTTCTGTAAGTCCGCATCCCCTCTTCATATTCTATCAAACCATTTTCAACTAAAAGCGCTAGATATTCTCTTAGTTGATTAAAAGATAGGTATGCTTTGTACATTAGTTTTGTTTTAGTGGCTCCTCCACCATTTGCGGCATCCAAAAGTAGCCCGACTATGTCACTCCTGCTTCTGTATTTCA
>DAOM01000346.1 GCA_002501855.1 Candidatus Nitrosopolaris nunavutensis | reverse complement strand
TAACGGTTGTACAAAATGCAAAGAGGTTGATGAATAGACACATTAGTATCAAATCTGAGTGGTCTAAACTCTAAATAAGGTTACTGGGCCACTTCATGTACAATCAGTTTTAGGGGCGTTCCTGACTGATCTCTATTCATCATCATATTATATAAGGAGATCAAAAAGATCGAGAAAGGAAAAGACTACGTTCTGATACCTGGTCAGACGCAAACATGATGTTAGTCTTTGTTTCGGCGTATGAACCCTTGCATAAATCCTCTTACAATTCCTGATTATTAAAATACTATAATTCCAAATTAGCCAAATTATTCCGACATTTCATATATAGGATATACGCATTATTTTGTGCCTCCAACTACGTCCTTCTTTGAAGATAACACGCGCTCGTATAGTTCAGAATGCTGTGTTGCAATCAGATCCCACTTTAGTTTCTCTCTAAAATGATTGACTTCTTCTAAGCATCCTTCATAATCTTTATCAAGAGTTACCAGTCCGTCAGCGAAGGCAGCTGGTTCTCTCTTGACAGTTATACCAAGTCCCTTGGATGAAAATTCCTTAAAAAAAGGCAAGTCAGATGCAACGAAGGGCAGACCGTGGGCCAAACCATCAAACATCACCCCTGAGCCTGAACTAAGTTTGTAGGGAAGTAATACCGCATCAGCCGCATAGAGTAGAATAGAGAATTCTTCATCACTAAGGAAACCCTTTTGCAGAGAAATGAAATCGCCAGTCCTCTTTTGCAATCTTAGACTAATTTTTTCGTCGTTCAAGCCATACTCATTTTTTGAAGAGTTTGCTACGATCGCCCATCCACTCGGAATTTGTATTTTTTCTAGAATGTCCCAACCCTTAACTGCTGATCTAAAACCAACAGCAAGCGCAATTCGACCATCTTCTGGTAGAGAAAAAATTCTTCTTGCTGCCTGCTTTTTTGGCACTTTCGGTACAGCTGGTTCAGCACCGTGATAAATTAGGTTTCCTCCACCAACCATTCTTGCCATATAATGCGAGAAAACTACACCAGCCTCACTCTGGTCCAATTTCAACCTATCTAGCGCGTGAAGTGAGTTGTAATTCAATATATACTTCCAATATTCCTTAATAATACCCAATTTTCCTGTTTGACCGGCTGACTTTACTGCTTCTACTCGACTGATCCATTGCTTAAAATTGTAAGTAGAATGAAACGTTGTGACTACGGGGATCTTGCAACATTCATAAAATAAATCAATATTCGTACTGATCTTTCTTGGATTAAGAGGATCCAATTTCAACCCATAGGATCCATGTTCATATTGTACATGTACTATATCCGGATGTAATTTGTCTACTATTTTTAAGAGTACATCTGAATTATGGGCATTTGTCGGGGAAAGCCCAAAAAATTGGCCATGGCCCTTTTCATTACATGCTACGCACACTTCATAACCTAGCTTCATCAGATTCTTGGTCAAATTATGCGTATATCGGCCTAGACCTCCTATTATGGGAGGATACTCTACGGAGACCATCAGAACGCGTGTTTTTTTTTCCTTTGCTTCGATCAAGTTTTATCGTTTGCCTCTTGAAAGATTTTTAGGTGTTATACACAGAACTTGCTATAACTTTGCAATATACTCATCGATCTAGAGGCATACCTGAATTAACTGGAGAAATAGAATACAAACAAAAAGGGAGTGGTACCTCTTGCATTGATCCTGTTGATGGAATGGCCGAGGCAAAAAGCTTTATAACGAATCAACCGAACCTTTGACCAAACTGAACTGATCGATTGCATATACTGGGTTGAGAAATTGGGTCAAATTTGTCTCTCATACCACCGGACGAAGACGAAATAGTAAGATGAATGAAAGAGAATTATGATATGATACCGAAATCGCATTACTAAAAGAGGCAATATCAGAATAGTTGTAGTATTTTGTGGTAGTGGTATTTCAGAATATCAGGATACATACATAGCAATAGAAACCAGCGCTATTGGCAATATGAGTAACTGATTTTCCAAGGACGAGTTATCCCATAATTTACGGTTAAAGGACTGTAGAATTCTTTTGTTTCCCGCTCTTTTCATCTTCATCCACATAGACAGATTCATCCTCGTCTTCCCTTTCAAATGTTAGAACATTCGATGGGAGTATCGTAACATTAGCATCTTTTTTGAAACCAATCGTTTTTTTCGTTCCGTTCAATTCTACTAGGATGACTTTGGCACCGTCGCCTTTGGCTGTATACAAATTTCTAGACTCGGTGACGTTCCATGATCCGGTAAATCTACATTCAAGGCAGGCAATAAAAATATGATCTATCATCTCCTTCTCATGATATCTTCTAAATACAGACCATGCGCTCATATGCTCTAATAGTCATCCAAATTATAAAACAATGCGGCGGATGCATGATGGAGCCAAGAATATTCTTTTACGTTTATGTGCATGATGCATGGATGCATCCAAAAACATTGCTTTAGAAACTTTGGAAAATACTCCTCTTACAAGGAAGGAACTTTTTTTTGTCATAGACCTTTTTGCTAAACTAGATCCTCTTCCAAAGTCAGAGTGGTTAACACCTATCTTCGTCAAAATCCAGGAAAAGAGAACTAAACGCATAAGTCCGTACTAGAATCGGAGTTGTGGGACCGTGATGAACTTCTTTCTGTAATGCCATATGAAAAATACAAGCGTAATAAGGCTGCACTAACTCTTCTCTGGGACTTGAATGGCAGAAATCATGAAGTCACACTTTTGCAAATAAAACATATCCAGCTCAAAGAACGTTATGGTGAAGGAGAAATCCCCTACGAGTCCAAGACAGGCACTGGGCCCGTATTGCTTACTTGCTCATTTCCGTATGTACGTGATATCCAAGTATGATCTGGATATGGCTCATTCCATGGTAAATTAAGTGAAGGTACCACATTCTGAATATTTCTGTATGTTGAACCGAAAACAACCATGAGTATACAAATGCAGACAAGTTTCTCCCATGAATGAACTGGTTTCTTGCCACTAGTACTTTTCTTCTTTGGACGAACAGGAGGATTTTCTTTGACCAACGAGACTATATTTTTGATAAGCATATCTCGTTCCAGGGTATGTGCTAGGTGGTAACACGGCCAATAACCACCTCTTCTCTTATGATTGGATGTCAATAAGGGAATGCATACCCCTTCTAAGCTAAATCGAAAAGCGTGAAATCCTATTTACATTTGATTAAAACGAATTAGGCAACAACCCCGCAAATGTGACTTAGTTTCACTCTTGGTCTGGACAATGAGATTCTAGAATAGCCTGCATGGTATATTTGCAATATTGACCTCGACATATGTATGAATTCGGAGGTAGATAATTATGCCAGAATATAATGACATGTATGATTATGACTCAGAACATCGCAGGTATAGGGAGAGCAGGCACCAAATTAAGAACTTGGTTTTCTTTGGTACTGAGAGCAGTCGAGACTTCCCACGCTGCTCCGTTTGTTTGGAGCACAAGAAATGTACTACCTACGGAAAAAAAGGCTAAACTGACATTTTTAGCCTATCTTCTAATGCCTTTATTCGACGTTCTAGTGATGCTAGATATTCCGATTCAGGACGAGAATTAAACTGATGCTGAATCCTTATATGGTCTTCAAGTTCCTCTTCAAATTCCTTATCACCGCAAGCAGTATGTTTCATTCTTTTGGTTACATGAGAACTCATATTTTTCTGTTATTGTATAAATCCAACCAAGTATCTAAATAATATGTAGTCATTACATGATTTTCATATTAAGAAATGAAAATGCGCCTTCTTATCAAAGGGCAAAAACTTACCTTATATACTGAAGGTCTTACCAACCTTCGTGAGTTCTTGGTATGGAACAGGGGATGAACATACAAGGATGCAGCCTATACCTCAATACGCTTTATTCGTTGGGTTAAGCAACATTCCGTTACTTTTAACATAATGTAGATGGACATTCATGATTGAACTAAAGAGCGCGCCAATAAGAATATGTTTCTCTTTCTTTCTCTTAACCTCCTAACTGAATACGGAAGCCATTCATCACCATAAGGTATATACTCTGCAACTCTAAATCCCTCTTCAACTAAATCCCTCTTCAACTCATCCCGAATACCCTTTAGAAATTCAAACTCGAAATTTTTTATACCAATTTTGGACGTTTTCCATAATCCAATCGCATGCTCAATTAGCTTGGAATCATGAGTTGCAACGGCAAACTTAAGAGTATTATTATCAACCTGTTTATTGTTTATATAATTACGGTTAAATAGTATGTCCAATAATTTAATGTAATTTGCATTAACTTCGTCATGAGATGCAAATGCAATTTGCTCATTTTCGTGATATGCTCCCTTGACTAATCTTACTTTGCCACCCACTTCAATCAGATGTAAAAGATCACTTGCGCTACGTCTAAGTGCAGATTGGAGAACCACACCTATATCATGGTGACGACCAATCAGTTCAAGGTACATCATTAATGTGTCATCAGTATATTTGGAAGACTCCATATCGATCCAAATGAATCTGCCAAACTCTATTGCTCTTTTGGTAAGAGCTCTCAAGTTTTTCAAACATAATTCATAGCTAACGGATAACCCAAGTTGTGACGGCTTAACAGATATGCATCCTTCAATTTGACTCAAATACAGTCTTTCTAATAGATTAGAATATTCTTGGATAGTTCGATTTATCCTTTCTTCTTCGGTAAGATCTTCCCCTAGATAATTCAAAATTGCTTTTTGTCCTTTCATATTGCAGTTTTTTGCTGCCATAAGGGCATCTTCCATGTCGCCCCCTGCAGCCCACTTTTTGACCAATCTCAAGAGTAGCCGTTCCATTAGTAAATAATTATGGCTATCCGAATGATTAGGTTGATTGTCCATATTCATAGAGACATATCTATAGACATTATAAACAGGAATGTGTCA
>DAOM01000073.1 GCA_002501855.1 Candidatus Nitrosopolaris nunavutensis | reverse complement strand
GGCAAAAATAATGCAAAAAGAAATAGTATCCAACCAACTGATGTTCCTACATTACTCAATAGAAGAACTTTTTTCCGTCCAAAAATATCAGACCATCTTCCTAATACTGGAGCTCCAATAAGTTGGAAAGCAGGATAAGTGGCGGCGAGTAGACCATAAACTATGGCATTACCTCCAAATTTCAAGACTAAAAAAACTAGGAAAGGCAAAACAATACTAAAGCCAAGAGTACCTACAAAATTAACCAATAATATAGGAAAAAGTGGAGGCTGTTTTACTAGACTAGCCATTATTTAGGTAACTATAGGGTTCCATTTAAAAATTAAGGACACAATCTGACTTCAATTAATTGATGCTGCGAATACCTCACTCTCGAAAAGTCCTGCTTATAAGATAGCTTATAAATTCAGAGAAGGCCTTGATCAAATCAAATCCCTTGTAGTTTTAACTATAAATGTTGATAAATCTTATAGTAATTACTTTGTCTCAGAAGCGTCCAAGTACTCTTCTTATCTGCCGATAGTACAAAGGATTATTGATTCATTTGAAATAGACACTAGAGACAGAACACCACGATAACACAATAGTTTGTTTTGTTGATATCTCCATCCCTCTTGGATCTAACCATCTGCCAATCATATTTTACAATTAAAGTTAAAATTATAGATTTTGGCTGATGTCATGACGTTATTTATGTTAGAATAGTAGTTAAAGTTGATTACCTCAGTATGCGGAATTTATGTCAGATGATAAAGTTCTCATTCCAGTATAATGAAATAGTCGGTTGATGTTGCAGATAGTATGCGGTAGGCCACGCCTAAGTTTCAGAAATACTTCCAAATAATAGTATTATCAATAGTCGTAGATTTCTGATAAGCGATCAACTCTGAAAATTTGTTTAATCGTGGTCCTTGGCCTTCCGTCTTTAAACACACTTTTAGATTCGTACCTTGTAGAGAAAGTAGCTATGTCCGCCAAGAGTGGTTCTAGAGCCATACCTTTGTCGGTGAGTGAGTATTCAGTTTGCACGGGTCTACTAGGGATTATCGTTCTTTTGATTATACCAAAATCTTCAAGCTCACGCAACCTAATCGAAAGTGTCTTTGTATTTATTCCTTCAATTGATCCTAAAAATTGACCAAATCTTTTTTGCTTTAGCACTACCATATTTCTTACTATGTGGAGTGCATATTTTTGCCCAAAAATCTTAAGACTGTTATCAACAGGGCAGGCCACCATGCCAAAGTTTTTCAAGTGTTCTTGTAATTCTATCATATTCCTTACACGTAATATTACCATCTGATAACTATTAAGGTTATATACTTACCTTTATATACTATATGTATGGAATTCATAGAAATGATTGGATGGATTGCATTGGGATTCGTACCTACACTTGGGATACTGGAATACACAACTCGAAAACAGGCTAAAAGAACCTTAGTAAGACTATTCGTAGAAAGATAGTCTACTAATACTCCTAACCGTACTGCTGCAACTGTGCACGAATATGCGACAAATGTTAGTGACGCATGGAACAGGTTATTAGCTCGACAAACGGCTATGTACCTATTCAAGAAATCGCCCATTAATTTATTGTATATTGATTACAATACTTTTTCCGATTGCGATCATAGCCATAACATCAAAGTTATCTGGAATGTCAAGATCTTTTCTTGCCCTTCCATAATCAAATCCTGCAATCTTATGAGCGACTAAGCCTCTTGAGGTTGTTTCTATTGCTAGATTCTCCCATGCAGCTCCAGTATCAAATGGACGTGTTGCTGATGCAATGATCCTTCCATTATATCCAAATTCCTTTTTTGAGACTACAACAACCAATACGGCGGCATTTTTAGCCCAGATTTTGTCAAAGTCCTCCAGTAAGCTGAAAAGTGTATTCCACTCTTCTGTATCTCTTGTTGCATAAGTAAATATCCAAGGTTGAGAATTAGCAGAAGATGGTGCCCATCTTGCAGCTTCAAATAGGCTCATTAATTCTTCATAGCCCAATTTCTCACCAGTCATTGATCTTGGAGACCATCTATTGAGAATGATTGGATTTATTTTATAGGTTGAGATCCTATCTTCTTCCAGAACTGACTGTGACAATTGACTACCCCTTATTTTTTCTACCATTATCGTATTAACGAGCAGGAATTACTTACTGACAGTAGTAATAACCTACTAAGTAGGTACACAATCTCAAACTGGATTAGCTCATAGTGCAACTACAGTAATATCGTCCCAGCTTAGTTAGGTATGGGTCACTACCATACATATATACCGGAAGCTCTAATATCGTCCATGTCAGAGGTAGAAGTTCGACAGTCAGTTGTACTAAAACCAGATACTACTGCACCTGACTTTACTCTTCATAGTACACCAGACCAATCGGTATCATTAAGCCAGTTTCGCGGTAATCCAACAGTCCTTGCTTTCTATCCTGCAGACTTCTCTCCAGTATGTGGGGATCAAATGACGCTATACAATCAAGTCTTACCTGAATTCCAGCGTTTTAAGGCTGAACTTTTAGGGATATCTGTCGATGGTGTTTGGTCACATCTTGCCTTTTCCAAAGACAGGAATCTCCATTTTCCATTGCTTTCAGATTTTGAACCTAAAGGCGCAGTAGCTAAAAGGTACGGTGTATATCGTCAACAAGACGGTATTACTGAACGAGCTCTATTTGTGCTTGACAGTAATGGAATCATACGATGGAGTTACGTCTCACTGATAGGAGTCAATCCTGGAGCTGAAGGAATTCTAAAAGCCTTAGAATCTCTCTCCGAATCAAAATAACAAGGAGATAAGAAGAAAAATTGGGCATGAAGACAGAGATCGTAAAACTGACTTTACCTGTAAGCAGCGATCGCGATCATATTCAAGGACGTACTTCTGCTCCTGTGACATTGATAGAATATGGCGATTATGAATGTCCCTATTGTGGACAAGCCTATCCAATAATCAAAGAAGTTCAAAAGCAGCTTGGTAATAAATTATGCTTTGTTTTTCGCAATTTTCCACTCACTGAAATTCATCCTCATGCACAGCATGCAGCTGAAGCAGCTGAAGCTGCAGCAGTACAGAATAGGTTTTGGGAAATGCATGATTATATATTTGAACATCAACAGGCACTTGATGATAAGCATTTAGAGAAATATGCCGATAATTTAGGATTGAATTTAGCCAAGTTCAACAATGAAATGTCCTCCCATGTTCATGCAGGTCGTATACGTGAGGATTTTCTTAGTGGGATACATAGCGGTGTAAATGGTACACCAACTTTCTATATCAATGGGATACGTTACAATGACTCGTGGGATGTAGAAACTCTGTTCGAAAGACTCAGATCTGCTATTTAGAACGCTAGTAAGAATCAAACATCAGGCAATATCACATATTAGATGGTTTCAACCAAATGAATCTAGATATAGAATAAGATCCTAGATCCTATTCGGGAATAATTAAATCTAATATAGAAGAGGTTAAATAATTATAAACTTAATATTCGATAGATGAAGGCAGCTATTTTTGAAAAACCGGGTTTAGAAAATTTAAAGATAAAACATGATGTAGAACAACCAAAAATAACAGATCACGATGTCTTGATAAGAGTTGAAGCCGCAGGTGTAAATCCAATTGATCATTTTGTGGTGTCAGGCACACGCCCAATTAAACCAATACCGCATATACCGGGAGCGGAGACAAGCGGTGTGATAGAAGAAGCTGGACTGCATGTCACGAGCTTAGAGAAAGGTGATAGAGTGATTGTGCATAACAAGGTGTTTGATGGAATTTGTGATATGTGTCTGAGTGGAAATGATATGTTATGTAGAAACGGAGGATTGATAGGTGTTGCTACTAATGGAGGCTTTGCAGAATACATCACTGTTCCGGAGAAAAATGTCTTTAAAATACCAGACGAAATGCAATGGGAGTTAGCGGCCAGTCTACCTGTAACCACTTTAACACCTTATCATGCATTAAAAGAAGCAGCATTAAAAGTAAATGAATCCTTGGTAATATTTGGTGCATCAGGAAATACAGGGATGATGGCTATACAATTTGGAAAGAAAATGGGAGCAAAGGTTATTGCGGTCTCTAAAGATGATTGGGTAAAAGATTTTGGAGCCGATTACATTATAGGTGAATATGATAGAGTGGTAGAGAAAATTAATGAATTAACTCAAGGCAAAATGGCAGATGTTGTTTTAAATTCTTTAGGGGTACAAACATGGGAAAATAGCTTTGCATCAGTTGGCCTTAATGGGAGATTGGTAACATTTGGAGGTCTAACAGGTGCAGATGTTAAATTAAATATTCAATCACTTTATTCTAAGCAAGTAAAATTAATAGGTTCTACTGGTGGCACTAGAAAAGAGATCACAGAACTCATAGATATGTCTAAAGAATTAAAGACTAGAGTGTGGAAAAAGTTCACGCTTGATGAAGCTAAAGAAGCCTTACAGGCACTTTTTGATAAGGAAAGAGATGGGAGGATCCTCTTGGAAGTAGCCTAAACGCTTGACCTACTCAAGAAGAAGATAGGGTATAAAATAAAAGGTTAGTCCTCCGTGCCATTTGGATTTACTAATATATCTCCAATTGTTTCATCTAAGTTTACAATATAAGAATCAAGATCTCTAGCCCATACTGTTGCATCTGATTATAAGGTTAGCAGAGATATTCATCATTGCTGTCGTTATAACAAATCAAGTTCAATCCTCTCCAGATACCTTCTTCGGAGATCCTACAAAAGCAGCTGGTGGCAATATAGTAGCACACTCTTCAACTTATAGGATATATCTTAGAAAGTCTGGAGAGAACAGGGTAGCAAAGATGATGGACTCGCCATATCATCCGTATTCTGATACTAGATTTACAATAAATGAAAAAGGCGCTGACGATATCGAGGAAGAAGGAGTATCAATGAAGAATGTTGGTAGTAAGAGGTAGCAAAACAACAGCAACAACTAATGATTAGCTCAGATTGATAATAAAGTTTGGTAATAACTATTACTTGAGAAACGATATCAATCTGTCGAATTATTTCTGATGCTCTTCTTCTCTGGGCAGAATACGCCAATCGGTTTCAAAGATGCGCTGATGCAGTTCTAACTCGACAATGGCAGCGAGGACGCCTTTCTGACGCCCGGCATCGGCCGCGCTCGTGACTTGAAACGGCCAAAAGCCTGCGGTACTTCCAGAGAGGTGAGGATGCAGGAAGCCCCGGGAGTAGTTGACAGCAATACGCACCGGCTGAAGCGGCCCGTTTGGACCCCGCATGACTCGTAGGTTCTGTCGTTTGCCAACTGTATCTCCGCATTTATTATTTTTACCAAATCATGCATATCAACTGGTTTTCGGATGAAGCATCCGATATCATCAGTAGCAGTGGCAGCAGAAAATACTGCTCTCAGAGCTTGATAATTCATCTCAAATGCGGTGATAAAACAAACCTTAACTTTGTTGTCTATTTTTCTAATTCCTTCGTATAGGCTGAATCCATCCATTTCTGGCATTACAATGTCTACAATTAGCAGATCATACGAACCTGCCTTGAAGTTCTTCAGAGCGAATATAGGATCGTTAACTGTCTCAACCTGTTCGAATCCCACATACAATAGATTGGCTAAAAAGGGAAGATATCGAAGATGAGCTATTAACACAGCTAGAGTTAACATTGCAGATTAAAGTCCAAAGTTTTGTTGATTACTTCCAATCTTAAGTAAGTATAACATCTGCCAAATCCACACTAAAAAATGAACATCTGTCCACCTTTAGATTATTTGATGGAGTAAGGCTAACAATTCCATACGTTAGGACTAAGAAAGAATATTGATTCGACGCTGTTGCAAATGCAATCATGTAGAATCATTACACAAAAACAAGTGCACATGGAGACACTTTAATTCTAAAGTATGCAATTGCCGACGTTTTACAGAACAAAATGCAATCTAAATCTAAATCAAAAAAGAAATTAAGTGACCTTCAACAAAAATATGTGGAATGGATTCGTCAGATGGATAAAATAACACAGTCACTATAATATTACTTTAACCGTTTGACATGTGCGCCGCAATACCATTCGACAAGTGACGCCCCTTGCACTCTAAAGATAGCTTCATGTGAGGCTAAATTGCCACAAAACACACATCTCTTACGCCTATCTTTCTGACGTCTGCCTACTTCAGGAACTGGGAACTCTTTGACCGATATCAAAGTCTTTTCCATACATAGTCTATCTATCACTGCTAGCGCCATTTATTCTTGTTCTCCCATATATTCAACAGTGAGTCTTTTTGGTATTCGTCGTTGTGGTCTTGCAGCCCTGATTATCTAGCTGGTGTTGTCTAGGTTGAACCTGAACGAACAAAAGAGGCAGCCTTGAACCCTAAACAATACAGGGAATACAAGATATACAAGCTGTACACGGAGCAAAAAATGAGTCATAAGCAAATAGCCGAGCTGATGGATTGCAGTGTCGGGACCGTCAATTCTGATTTACATGCGATACCAGAGTCGTATAAAGACCAGAGTGACCTCAATAAGTTAGCCGATAAGTGCAAAGGTAGGGCCTGGTTCTGCGGTCCTGACCATATAGTAGGACAATGTGAGAATTGCTTCTGGGGGATTATCGGAGATGCTAGATATTCGGATTTGGGACGATTCGACGGATATCACGGACTTGGTAGATAATTAACTATATTTAACAAGTCCCCATATCTAACTGATTTAGTTCTCTAGTTACTAGTCTTCTAATGCTTTTTGGAATCTTTCTTGTGTATTATATACAACATGCAAAGTAACTAAGTGTTGTACTTACACACA
>DAOM01000235.1 GCA_002501855.1 Candidatus Nitrosopolaris nunavutensis | reverse complement strand
TCATGGTTGTGGTGATCATCGTTTTGTTCTACCACGATTATCTTTTAGGTTATTTAAATTATCTTATATAGGTTAGTAGTACTAGCCAATGTTGCTAAAACAATCCAAATACTACATCCACTCATGAGGAAGGTGTTGAGTCCCTGAAAACACAATGGAGCCATCGCCGGCCTCATTGAAACTGTGGGGTCTCCCGGCTGAAATACTCTTTTTTCTAAATTCACATAATATTTGATTCTTGAATAGCCTAAAAAGTCTTTAGTGTAACAGTAAGGAAGGGGTTATTTCGTACTTTGTTTTTCATATGCCTATTATTATTACTATTATTATGTAGTTTGGCTTATTATTGTACTTATTTGCCCTACCAAGTCTTCATGTCGAATGGGTTTTCGAATGATTAAAACATTATCTAATGATGAGAACTCTTTTTCTTTCCTAAACTTCTCACAATACATCTCACTAGATGTTAAAAACACACCATAATCTTATTGTCTATCTTCTTCATTTCCTGGGAAATGCAAGACATCCATTTTTGGCATTTTGATATCCAATAAAAGTAAGTCGCATAAACCTGCTTTAAAATTCTCTAAAGCTAAAATAGGATCAGCATGAGAATCCGTTTTGAGTCCATTCTCCGTTAAAACCTTCTTTAGCAGTGTACAAACATCTGGTCCATCGTCTACTTCCAAAATTTTTTTCTTGCCATTTTCCTTTTTTGTTTCTGCTGTCATTGAATAGGTGATAGAATACTTTTCTATCACCTGAATTGCTTTACGATCTTACTATGTACGCCATCGCTTACAATCTGTCCGCTATTTCCAGTATTGCTGCCCTGACCTGAATTTTCATTACTTCCTTGACTATTACTTACGCTCAACGGCGAGCCATTTGAAGGCAATGTAATGCCGCTACTATTGTCGATGCTTCCTCCAAATACCTGAAAATAACAGTTATCAACTTCTGCTTTACCAGGTTCTTGGGGTTCGTGAGTTATTTTAGAAACACAATCATAGAATTTATTAACTTGCTTGTCAAGTTCAGGATTACTAGTGTTTACTGCCTCTTGGATACTTGCCCGGAACTGCCGCTACTTATGGCTAGCGCTGAAATGACAATACCGTTATTTGGAACAAATGCTAGGACTATAACAGGTACAAACATCGTCAATATCAGTTTATTCATCTCATTTTACGGTATAATTAATTCAGAGTCCAAGATAATATTTTTGATCCCTTAATCTAGAATCCCATTACGACGTTATGTTACGAATTTTTGTTCTTTTTTTGTTGAACATGGTCTTGATTATGGACACATTTATCGGTTTTACTCCAAACAATGTTCTGAAAGCAGAAAATGGGTTCTGTTGTCTTACGTTGTTTAAATCAGTCGTTGGAAAACAGTTGGTAAAAGGCTAGTTTTCTATTTTTGTTTTTTTCTTTCTCTTTACGTGTTCTTCAATGAAGGGCTTAAATTGAGAGTGCTTTAGCAAAGAGAAACATTTGATGGTCTTTCTCAATTCATTATTTTCTTCTCTGTCTAAGACAGTGAAGACGCCCTCGACATTAAATCCCCCTTCTCTGACAGCATCTATTGCTAGTCTTATGCTACCCCCTGTAGTCATTACGTCATCGACTATTACAACTGGGGGTATTATCTTACCCTCAATTATTTTCTGTAACCCATGCGGGTTACGTTCTTTCCTTACAAAAAACCCATTTATGCCTTCAACGTTATTAGAGCTCTTCATAACCACTGCTGTTACTAGTGGAATTGCGCCACTCGCTAACCCACCAACAGACTTGACCTTACCATATTTAAGCACTATTTCTTCCAATAACAAATCCCCTATGATGTCTATTGCCTCGGGATCTAATGAGACGTTCTTTAAATCATAATAATATTCACTTTTTTCACCACTGGATAATGTTATGTCATCGACGACAATTCCTTTTTTCTTGACAATATCGATTAACGCCTGCATTTTCTCAAACAATGGCTAATTATTTCTGCAAACAATCAGTAATTAAACATTTTGTCCAACTTTTCTGCAGATCCTTTAGGTTTCATCTTGAATTCTTCGCATTCTTCATCATGGTCATCCATTTGTCATTTCCCTTAATCCCTATTCCTGCCCTCTGTGCGGGTGTCTGATTCTCTAACGCCTGATGTTGTTTGACAAAATTATAATGAATCCGGGTTACTTCTGTTAATAGTATCTTATGTTTTTCCAATGCCGTTACCAGTATTAGTCCCCTCCATTGTGCCGTTCGATCTGTCAATTCTATTATTGTTATCATACAGCTCACCAATACCATACTCTGCGATATGTTCAGGCTTGATATTCGAATATGGTTCGCTTATTCGAGAGTGCCGTAGACTCTCCAGGAAACCGGAACAGTTCAAGTCTATCAAGAACATTCTTGGTTGCTTTGAATACACTAATGTCTCTAGCTTCAGAGACTATTGATACATTAACAAATCTTGTCTTTATATTCATGGCATTAAATTGGTTTTTTACCTTAGTATGTCTACCAAGAATCTGCGAATGGCTTAATAACACTTTTTTTTGGAATACTAATCGTAACAACAATGACTTTTTTCTTCACTGATAATGTTATCTCATGGTCAAGAATTATGCTACCTTAAGTTGCATCAACTGTTGTCTTTAACTCAAGGTGTTTTCGTTATGGCTAACGACATTATTAGTACGTATAGGGAAAAGTCGCCAAGTCATTAAAGGTACCTCTGAATAGACACAAAGAGAGTAGAGTATCTGATTATCAATTTTGAAGTGCGAGGGAACACGAGGCATAGGATCTCTTCGCGGATGAGATTGTTAACAAATTCTGAAACTTGATTTCAAGGGATGCAGAGACTATGATTAAATAAGTGCACTGTCGTGTAGGTGTAATTGTCAGAGTAAATGGGGGAACGGTAGAGTTGACTAACTATGAATGTAGGCATTGGGGATGTAATAGATCCGACAACACTTGTGTCGGGTGTGGCTCTATTATATGTCCATACTGTTTACAGGAACCAGAAAATTGTAAATGTGAAAATAAAGATGACTGCTGTAATAACTCTGTCTCTTATACAC
>DAOM01000210.1:2167-6080 GCA_002501855.1 Candidatus Nitrosopolaris nunavutensis | reverse complement strand
TTGTATACAGCAATGTTCAATATTGCACAGAAGCACTCTACAGTAGAAAGACCGTTAGGAGCGAAAGAAGTATCAGTAACTATTGTCAGAGAGTGGCTAAAAGAACATACTGGATTTGAATGTAAGCACCCAGAAGAAAGGATTAAGATAGACAAGGAAGAAGAAGGCTATCCCACGATAGGGCATTGCACATACTGCTGGACAAGGTTTGAAGTAATAAAGAAACGTGGTATGAAGAGGAATGTCAATGAGTTCACAGTTGTACCGGGAAAGTATAGGGAGATTAAGCCGCCTATGTTTGAAGAATGGAGAGATGTTCTACAAGAAACTTTAGGAGAAAACATAGAAGTATGACTTATCCGATATGGAAGAATCTTCTATACTTATCTGACTACCATATTATACATTATACATTATATGATTATATAATAGGGTGTATTTTTGCGCATGTTAGGAATTCATTAGGAGTTAAGTTAGAGGTTAGGTTAGGTAAGGGAATGAGCCTGAGTGCCGCAGGCACGAAGGCGAGTCTGTCGTGTGATAGTGATAGTAGGAAGAAGCCCAAGCCATTACCTAGCCCTATTCCACCATTAACAGGAGGCAGTATAGTAGTTAAGTATGATTAATCAGATATTTATATTACTGGTGGTATTAATGTCATCTGTGTGGTTAGTAAGGCAAATTCAGACTTTACAAAGTTCGAGTGGAAACAGGGGATCTAATTGACTACACGAAGGATTCTTAAGAATAGTGCAAAACAAATGGTATTCTTAGAGGTATTATCTCTGTACGCAAAAGGCTACAATCAGTCACAAATTGTAGATAAGGTCCACATCTCACAGCCTGTAGTGTCTAGAATGATAAGCAAGATTCACGACGACAGCCTAGCCAAACTGCCATACTATCTGACTTCACAAATCCCTTGGGAAATCGAGAGAAGTTTAATTACCTATAATGAAGTTGAAGTCAAGGCGTGGGAACTAGCCGACCATGCAGATCCTAGAATTCGTCAACTCGGTCTAAATTTGGTAATGCAATGCACGTCTGACCGGCAATCCCTTTTAAGCACGCTTCATGGAACCAATGAGGCTATTCAAACTATACGAGCCGCAGAGATAGCTAGGAGAGCAAATGAGATAAGCGAATTAAGGGAGAATATTATCAAGTCAACCCCTCCTGAACTACAGTTACAAATCCTACATTAAAATGAAGAAGATTTGAAAGAAGCAGCGACCTACGGAATACCGATAGAACAGATTCAAGCGAGAAAGAAGAAGAGATTGGCATTGATAGAACATGAGACGAATGGAGAAGCATTCTAGTGTCAATAAAAGCATATGGACTGAGGTTAAGCCATCTTAGTATTATCAATCATACTACTATAGATTTCACCTTAAAACGAAGGAATGCCTTAGCCAATTTTAACAGTCTGGATGGTATATTTGGAGTGGTCATGTAGGTAATGACTAGACGTTATCATTTAATAGAGTCGTCTAGTCGGTTGTCGTCTAGACTTGAAAAGATCCGTGGCATTCTCGGTCATGTCGTGTCGAGAGTGACACAGACGCCGCCCTTGGTAAAATTTAGAGGTATGGGATAACAAATGAAACACAGCTTCGATAAACTGACTGCAATCACCCAAACATACACCAGCAAAAGTAAACCCCTAGACGAGCTGATTTTACGACTGAAGGGAAAACCATTCTATTGTAATAGACCCTTTAAATCAGTTAACGAGTACTGCTGCCTCTGGCACACCTTTCCACCTAAAAAGCCAGACGGTTCTTATAGTGAGTTATATCCCTTTCAACAAAGTCTAGTCACAGATATCCAGACTTACAAATTTCTAGCTTTACTAAAGGCTCGAAATTTAGGGGCTACCCAGATAGCACTAGCTTATGGACTTTACCTCACCTTATGTCTACAATTGCCGGGAAATTACATGTTTATTACAGGAGTCGGATATATTTTGAGCCGGACCTTATGCCGTCGTGCTAAAGCTATGCTTGCCACAAAGGGCGTTTATACAGATGATAACGTGAGCACTATAACATTTCCTCATTGTAGATGGATGTTTTATGGATCTGATTCTAAGACATACCTTGGTCAAAGTGAAGTCTCATATTTGGTAGCAGATGAAATCGCATCATTCGACCCCTATTCTGACTGGAAAGGCAGTATAGATACATTTGCTATTAAGAATGCCGGAGCCACAATATTTTTAATTACAACCCCAGCCGGTAGAGTTGGTTCAACTGCTCATAGAGTATTTACAGAAACAGATGATAAATCACTATATCATAGAGTTTATCTAAGTTTTAGGGAAGCGTTGGGATCAATGCTATCTCCGGAGTCAATCCGACTTTTACAAAAGACCTCAGAATCTTTCGATATGATGTATGATCTAAAGTGGGGATTTGTAAAACGTGGTACTATGTTATCAAGTAAATCATTAGATGATGCATTATCAAAACAGTATAATATTGAAGATACTACAGTAAATATTAACGCTCCAAAGTCAATGGGTATAGATTATGGTGCTACTGGCAGTACTGGTTTAGGGGGTGGGTTCGGTTGTGTGGTAACTGCATTTGAAGATGGAATAGTTAAAGTGTTAGATGCTAAACTATGGACTAATTCAGAATATTTCGAAGTCTTGGAGGATATTCGAAATATGGTAAGAACCTATGATCCGGTCAAGATTTATTTGGATGGTTCCGCTGTTTCATTCTGCAGGAGTCTCAAGCTCACTCCGGAAATAAACGAAGACCCCAATTACCAGGACCAGATTAAAATGTATCGTCAAATGAAGATAGATTATCAAAATAATATGCGTGTACTCCCCATAAATTGGGTCAAGTCTCAAACTGAGATGGTTAGCACCGTGCAGATGCTTTTTAATAAAAATGCTATAGCGGTGTCACCAACATTGGATAAACTCGTTACTGCTTTACGTACCGCTACTATAGAAGGTCTACGTCTGCAAAAGGATGTTTCACAATTTAACGACCTGACAGATAGTTTATTTTTAGCCTGTCTGGAATATCAAGAGGTTAGGACATAAATGAGTAGCAATATAGATTATGATTCTTATGATCCTCAGTATAAGATAGAGAGGAACAAAGATAGAAATAAGATAGTTAACACGATTTTAATTGAGACTAAAGATACTCCTAAACCTACTAAGGATACTACCACCATCCAGCCCAGGCATGGTTTTACTGGTCAAAAAGTTGGTAAATTCTGGATTAAAACATTATCGAAAGGCAAACGAAAACCTAGTAGTTTAAACGAAGAAGACAAGCAGATTTTACGTGATATCTTTGGCAGCGATGGCGAAGGCGTTTCGAAAGTAGATGAAAGAAGTTTCTATTATGATCATGGGACGTGGTATTAAATTAAATGCGTACTGTAATGGATGCAGACGGCAATAGATTCCAAGTCCCAGAGGTAATTAATGCCACTATAGAGCATTTAATCCCACCAAAAGATAAGACTGGATGGTATTGTACTAAACCATGTGATAGTGAACCAATGGATCTGTTTCCTATAAGTCGTTCAGTTAATCCGGAATTCTGGGAATGCCGTAAATGTCATAAGCAAGTTACTATCGCAGAGAGAGACAGAATCTTTGAAACTATTAGACAAAATATACTAGATAAATATACCAAAGATATCGAAGTATTTAGCTATGACAGGAAAACTAATACATTCGATGTTAAAGGGCAATATGAAGGTAGAAGTAGACACACAGCCAAACGAAAGAAGGTTACACACGGACAAAAACAGGATCTAGTAAACCAGCTATTAAACACAGTTGAAAGCACCTTATCAATTCAGGTAGATAATATCAAAGAGTACTGGATAGAGTGAAAGCAAAGGCTAAAGACATTTCTAAATTGAAGAATGCCAA
>DAOM01000210.1:0-1843 GCA_002501855.1 Candidatus Nitrosopolaris nunavutensis | reverse complement strand
TTGAAGAATGCCAATATTTCAGAGTTTAGATTATTCGACGGTATAAGGCTAGGTGCTAATTATGTATATGTAAAATGGGTTGAAGAGGAAATAATATATAAACACAGAGCGCGAGCTATTTTGTCGTTCTCCGCTTTTGTTATATCCTTGTGGCCATAATGATTACCACCGAAACGCACAATGACAATATTGCTCCGTACTAAATGGAGCACGATTCCACCATGTACAATATATCTTGGGTGTTGTTTTTTGAGTTCACGTGACAATCGATACTATCAGCACTCAACATCTAACTTTCTAGTTCTACTAACGGTATATCAGCCATATCCGCTTGCGCGGTCTTGTTCTAAAAACTTTTTGTCTTATTACAAGTGATGCTGGTTGTCAGAGAGTTAGGTTAGTTCACATGTGAGTACTATGAAATACTAATTTGCAAAAAATGGCATCTGAGTAGCGCTTTCAATATATAATTACGTTTTCTTGTGCGTTCCCTGTTGTGATGTCTTTAGTTTGAATTGCATCCTCTTTTCTATCGCTTACTGAGTCACACAAACCCAAACATGGAAGTTTGGAGAGTCTTGGATCGTCTTTTATCCTCCGAGAGGATAAAGGAAAGCCTGCGAGTGCAAATCCAAAATACGAGGTTCTACTGCAACGGATTAATGGAATGTCCTATAACAGTATTTCCTTTTGTCAGAAGGCAGCATGCACAGTTTTCCTGGAAACAGGCCCTTGCTTCGTCATGTTTACAAATCGTACATATACACACTTGTGTTGCGGTGGTGGTTTCAGAACTGATCTTCTTCTGTTGCTTTGATCTAGCGTCAACATATAACCATAGTGCAACTAGCGGTACGCCAATAATGAAAAAGACGATAATGGTTCGTATCGGAATTCTCAGTACGAATAACGAAATCCCAAAGCACAAAGTACCTATACCGAGCATTGAAAGCCAGCGTGTTGTGGTTTCCATTTTGTCACCTGTTGTGTATATAGACGTCCTCTTCCTTAATAACTTCAGTACCTGATTGTTTTTTCTTTTTCCTTCTACGAAGCTCTCTGACTTTCTCGAGAATTTCTATTAATTCGTCCTCAGAGATTTTTGAGATACTAGCATCACATTGGATACCTTTGGCCTGCAATATTTCCTCCGTTAATTGGATAATCTCCTCTTTATGCTCTTCCTCCTCCTTGGTCAGCATATTATTACTTCTAAATCTGAAGAAGGCAAATTCGCTCATAGCTAGGTACATTTCTAATAGCATGCTATTTACTTTATAGTTTACTGTCTAAGGGCGAAAGCGAAACTTACCAAGGCAGCGACTACCACAACTACTGCCATCTTATATTTGCAAGGCGTGGATCCGACGAGCGCAATGCTTAAGCATCATAATATTGCATCTGCGATTACTCATTCTCACATGTGTGAATCTTCAATTTTTATCCTAAGTTATGGCACCTGGACGATTATGCGAGATTATCATTTAGTTTGGTTTTGTGGCGGTGCTGCTACCGGTAATTGGAAAAAAGGAAATGCACCACTACCCAGAGCATACGGCATTTGTCCATTCCACCTGTTAATTGATAGCCACTGAAGATATTGTGGACTTTGTTTTAATTGTACCGTAATGACCTGGATTGCCTGAGATTCACCGCTAGCTCTGGCTACATTTGCCCTAGCTGATGCCTGAGCCTGAACAACTGTCTGGTTTGCAATTACTTGTATACCTTTTAGATTATTTTGTTCTGTCAGAAATTTTTGGAAAGCGACTACCTTTGATTCTACCTGATTAGCAAATGCTTGTGAGAATTTAAAGTCTGTTATGAATACTGTCTCGACAAC
>DAOM01000001.1 GCA_002501855.1 Candidatus Nitrosopolaris nunavutensis | reverse complement strand
AAGATGGAGGAATAATTCGTCGATCGATTTCTCGGTTGTCCACAATTCCGGTTGTACGGTCAATTCGAATGCTCCCGGATTTCCTCACGAGTAATTTCGCTATTAATGATGAATTTGGGTTTGCATTTAGCACATACGCTCAGATTAATTTTTCCGATTCGGCCCACAGAAATTTTGATTTCTTCTTCTGCTGTCGCAAAACATCCTTCTGCTTCACATATTTGTTTATTAGGCCCTAAAGATAAAGTAGGCTTAGACATAGGCGAATAATCTCTCCTATTAGTCACGTGATTCGCTTGATCTAGGGGTCTCAATTCCGTGGTCAAGCGGATCATTCACGTTTTTTGTTTCTACGTTCGATACTATACTTTGTCTCTCAATTAGTCTTAATAAAAATCGACTTCTGGATACGTCACCGCGCTCAGAATCTATCTGTGACATTATTTTCTTTGGCAATGAAATGCCAACCGCAATTGATTCTTGTATACCTACATTCTTCATAAATTTTATAAGAGCATATTGTGTAGTACTACAGATGTTTTGATGAGACGTGACGACGAGATCGATCGGTGCATCGTTGGTCTACTATTAGATAAACAAAAACCTGTCCCTGATGCAGAAATTTGCGAGCACATATGCAAATCGTACAAAAAAATTTATCCAACGACGTATTCTTCTCATAAGAAAAAATTGATGTCCCGCAATATAATAGAGAGATTTGAAAATGGCGTTAGAGGGGCTGTCGAATACAGCATGACTGAAGATGCTAAGCAGCAGCAAAAGATAGGAATCTTAAGATTTGACTCCAATGCAGACGGGACACTATCACAAGAGGAAAAACAGCTAAAGTCGTTTTTTCTAGTCCTTTTCCATGCCTCTCGAAACATTCCCGGGTTCAGTGTATCGGAGATCTTAAATTCAAAAAGTCTAGAATTTCGACATCTTGTTTTTTCGGAGGCTGAGATTCAAAGATCTATCGATTTGTTACGAGATTACGGCCTTCTCAAGATACTCACAATGAGTGATAATGAAATGAGATATGTCCTTTCAGACCCATCAATACAACGGTTTTTGACATGTTGCGCGGACTTGTACAAAGACTTAATTGACTGGGTGATAGCAAAATGGGAATATATTTCCAAGCCTACAACGGAAGAGCGCCTGTGGTTGGAGGAGATATACATGAAAAAGGTGGACGTCGTTGCAAAGAATTCATTCTTTGAACGGATGTCGTTTAAGAAAAAAGAAAGAAAAGAGATCCAATTGACTAAAGAAGTCATTGAACAGGTACTAAGTGAAATAGACGAGAAATTTAGAGATTTGATGAGATCTAATGCAAATATTACTAATAAGTACAAACATCTGATTCAGCCATTCTTAGAAATCCTATATCCTAAATCCATGCGACGCTCCTCTTGGAGCCGGAATGTATATAAAAATCATTATGACTTAATGTATAAAATCTTATCGACTTCATAGATAATATTACATTTCCTGGTCTTGCCTGTCTTTAGGCTGGTTTGTTTCACATCGGTGATCTCATTAACCTGTTGATTCATTTCTTCGCAGACTTCTAGCCGTCATTTGCCAGGTATTTGTGCTCCTTTGCAGCTTCACTTCTCATACCACTTTTTTGGCCATTAATACATCGGATTTCACGTGTGCAAGCGCTGGATTCTGTTTTATCATCGATATGATCTCACTTAGCTGTTGATTCATTTCTTCACGCATCACTTTCATGTCTTGTTCATATTTTTCTTGCAATTTCTGCACTTCGGATTCTTTTTCTTTCTGATTTTCTAAAGTCTCATTATATGTATCGTACGTTAAAACCATTCTACATTTAGCACAAAATCGGTTATCTGGTTTGTTCGGTTCACTACAATTGGGGCACTCTTTCGGTTTGAGGACGTTTGATAGTTGCTTATTTCTGGTTATAATCCCATACGCTTCTAGGATATTTCCAGAGCTCTCGTCGCCGTAATAATGTAAATATTTGAGATGCATTTGTGAGCTTGGAGACCAACCCGCATATTGTCGTAGATAATGCTCCTTGAGAATACCAGATTTCTCAGTCAGCGCACTGTGTCTCCTAATATAGGGATTCCATGGCTTTTTCAACAGCTCTCCAATTTTTTGCTTATCCTCTGGTGGTACGTTTGGGCTTTCCAGTAGCCTTGGGAAAAAATTCTCCTTGTATTTTTCGTAAAATCTGTTAAGACTCATTACATTTATCACTCTACCAATGCTCTTGCCTAATCCGCAAAGCAATATGCTATTAGGATTCCCACTTTGGGGATGCTGCCTTATCCAATCTTTCAAATACGGTATTGAGCATATAAGCGGAATTGACCGGCTTCCTGTCTTACCATTGACAACCAGTTCCGCATATTGTTTCTTATCCGGCGCAATCTTGAATACGACGTCCCTGATCCTGAGCTTCAAAAGCTCATGTGGCCTGGCTGCCGAATCACGTGACATTGTGTGATAACATCTATCACGAGGACTCGGACAGTACTTCAAAAAGAGCGAATCGTCTTCCTCGGTCCACAAGTCTGTTGGTTTGTATACTGATTTCTCCTTCCGCTTAAGCTGGGGAATATTCTCGATAATGGCAGACTTTGATCTTTGTTTCTACTCAATATCTGGATAGTATAGCCACTTGAAGAAACGCATCAAATGAATTCTGTAGACATTGTAAGTCCCGATCCACCTATGCAATGGATCAACACTTTCTGCCTTCCTGAAGCTATCAAGGAAGGCCAACAAATCGTCCCTACTAATTTCTATGAATGTCTTTTGATTTTTGAAAAACATTGAAAAGGTTGTGAGCAAGTGTATGATATCTGTTCGATAATGATCCGCTGGGTTGGTTTCGGCTCTTAATGCGAGGACATAATCGGCAATTGTCTTAGCATTAGTCGGAGAGTAAGGGAAGACTTTCTTGAATAGCAGATTAAGACAATCCAAGGATAGTCCGTCTGCTGCGGCTTCCATCTTTCTTTCAACCAAAAATGAGTCGGTACTACAGGTACGAGTAGAAATACTAGTACTTATTCCCATGAGACATGAAAACAAAATGCTCTATATAAGCATATATTCTATCCATTCTTATTTTGTTATTAGAAAACCCTGGGCCACTCTTTGATATTGCATCATTGTATATCTGATTGTCGAGCGATTGTGAGATAAAGTTGCCTGTGGGTTCACTAGAAACAATATTGTATGCTTCTACTGATGTCTATTCCATTCTCTGCGTTATAATGAACCTTTTATTTTCAATTAGTATATTGTACCAATTCATCATACTATACCCCAGAGTTTCTGGTACAGATTCTATTATTCACTTCGACTTGTAGATGTCCATACTCTACCTGCATCTTTTAGTCTGGTTATCATTCTAGATTCACCCTCACGGAAACGTCTTTTATCATTATCACTATCTAAGTTCAATGGAGGAATTTCAGTTGGTTTTCCCTCATCGTCAAGGGCTACTACGGTAACAAATGCAGTCCCAGTTAGAACTCGTTTACCGTTGTCAAGATCTTCTGCGTGTACTGTAACTTCAACTTCCATAGAAGATCTTTTCGCATAGTTAAGCCTTGCAGAAAGTATCAATGCATTTCCAATATATACTGGTTTTAAAAATGTCATCTTGTCAATACTTGCAGTCACAGTGTTCGCATGCGTTGCATGTCTATTAGCAACAAGATTTGCGATAAGATCTACATGTTTTAGTATGGTACCACCGAAAACATTCCCTTTTGGATTGGCATCTGAAGGCAACATAATGATAGTAGTCTCTGATTGGGATTCATCTGGCCGCTTACCTTTCTTGAAATAGTTATTTGATTTCATATTTAGAAATATCGCAAATTAGAGATCTCCTACCATTGAGTATTACATACGACTGAGCGTGCAGCATGGATTGTTATAGCTATGCTGACTTAATAAGCCATTTATTCTACATGCAGGTGTGACACAATATTATGGAAGCTGTCAAGGAAAAGGAACATCTCCTACTTTGAATTTTTGCTTAATCTTGTTTATTATCTTCTGGGCAAGATCATGTGATTTAGTGTTATCGTTATGATGATTGCCGGTGCTGCCGGTGCTAGTACCATGATGCGTGTGAGCCGTCCCGCTGTTTGAACCGGTGGCAGAATTTGTGTCGGCTTTGTTGTTGATAGAAGGTTCTGATGTTGATGAAGTTCCATTATTTGATGGGACGGAGGACAAATGTAAGACAGAGGGAGCACTGGAAGTAGTGCTATTATCTTTGGTAAGCGGTTGTGATGTTGCGTTACCAGTACTGTGATCCGGCATTGCATAAAGAGCATTTACATTTGATGAGAAAATCCAACTTATTGAGACAGTAAGAATCATAATAGCAACCGTTGATTCTAACCTGCGATGTCTTATGTCAAACACCCCCCACAAAAGATGTATGACGAAACTATATAAAGGCGTTAAATACCAATCTAATTGAAAAATATCTAGAATATACTTCTGAGACTTAGTTCTAATACATTTGACTTTATATGCACAAGAATGCCTAAGAAGCAAAAAAAAGTCCCATCTTGAAAGTGGACATTATATCCTTTAACCTTCTGCTAATTACTTTGAGAATATGCACTTATGTTTTTATGAATGAAACTCATAATATAACGCGTTAAAAGACATACTGCCACTACGACCGCGACGACAACTGATATAGATCGAAAGATACAAACTGCGACTAACGGACTTGGTGGTGAATGCTATAACATTTTGTTTAACAGAGTGCTACCGCAAAATAAGAGCAATGTGATTACCATTTGTGACTATATCCAAAGTATGGTGCATGAGGTGAATATCTCGAATAACTATCGTGCGCAAGTTATCTACTACTTGGGTATATTTTCAATTTATTTCAAGAATGCCGTATTGTTCAAAGATATGATTAGAGACAACCTACTAGCGTACTTAGGCGGACCGAACGGAGGTTATGTCTATAGCAATGAAAACAAACAATTATTCTTTTATCAGTCAAATGAAGGTATTGAGCCGTTATTTTGTGATAATTGCCGTGCGCATACGCAAGTTGACACAGAATTGCTCATTTATTGTCCGAATAGATGCCAGGATTAAATAAATAATGACTACTACCACACCAACAACACCGCCAAACGACATTAATATGCCGAAAGGATACGTAACAGCCAACCATATGAAACTGTAATATGGCGCAACTCTATACGTCGTGGAATCTTTCATAGGCATATAGTCCTAATCCAGGAACTCACAAGTCAAAGAGTTGTCATTATGGACGAGGAGAAGAATCCCCCAGTCGTAACATTACTTTTGAACCTTCCAGGCATTAACCATTCTCAATATCGTCATTCCTCATTTCATGGGACTCCAACAAGGTGCAAGCATCAACTGCCGATTCACAAATCACGTTGTGCAACACCGTTGGCTTTTATTGTGTACATATTGCAATGCCCACTATGAATATATTAATAACTTGTAGTTAATTTGGATCACATTTTTCTAGTTGGTATAATACCACTTCTACTAGTACCTCTGGTATATGCGGATCAAGTGTTAACAAAATACGCAAGCACACCACACCAGATAACTTTGCAGACGGGAATGTAAAAAGCATTCAAGTAGCATTTGGGACAGTCAAGAAGGTCAGTTTAGGGCATTATGGAAACCAGTTTCAAGTAGAAGGTACATTGAGGAATACAAGCGGGCATGATATTACTAATCTGGATATTAATGCAATGTTGATAGATAATAAGGGTCAGAACGTGGGCATGGTTCCCGCTTTTGCTAGTGCTGATAGTCTTACACAGGGACAGAGCACTTCTTTTTCAGGAGTAGCTAATGAAGACTCAAAATGCAGCAGATATTGCGTATAAAATGACTTTTGGATGGCAATAACATAGAATATTGCAAATGTGTTAGTGGTATCTTGTTGTAGGTCTAGCCGATGTCGTAGTCATTATTTTGACTACTTTTAGTCATTATTTTGTTGCAGTTTATTGCACTGTTACCCAGAATTAATGCACAAATAATCCCTGCGAATAGAGATATTCAGTTGCAGCAACTTGTCCTTCCTATAGACGTATCTCTATCTTTGTTCGTAGACATGATCTAGTATCTAAGGATTTGTTGTTTGGTCATTTCTCTGCATCACCTAGTTGGAGGTCATCGTAAATCTTCATGAGTGCGATAACTGCCCATCATGAGTTTCGTTCGTTCCAACAGCCTCATGACCACATCCATCGTCTTGGCATCTTCTACTTGTTTGAGTGAGTAGGGCCCTGCTATCGATCGAAAGCTTAGATAACCCACAAGAAACCGCATATACAATAGCCTCACATACCAACGAACAGATGTACGAATTTTACACAGGTGATAAGAAATACCAAAAGCTTTTGCATAAGGTTAAATCAATGATGTATGGAGAATCAGAGACAGCTGAATATACTGTTTTCAAATATAAAATGAAAAAAAATCTGGTTGATATTGATATTGCTACGAGTCTTATTCCAGACGAAGACATTATTACCAGAGATCCAATAATGGCATTGTTTTGCAGATTGTTTGCCATTTGAGGAAGAAAAAGAGATGGTTCCCGAGTTAGAAAGAGAAAATTAGGTGAGTGACAAATATGCAATCATCTTCCAAGGTTTAACCATACATCCGAAGAAAAATCTTCGTACACATTAGACTGGCGAGGCAGGTCTACAAATAATGAAGGGGATTGATGTAATATCTTATAGAGACAGAATCCTCAGGAGTTATATCATTCCAAAATAATTTCACGTTTCACTTATGACGGAATCACTTTCTATTCTACCTTCAGATTATTCAGTTATCATTTATCTATTGTTCTTGTTTATGGTGGTAATATTTGGGATAAGGAGATGGACGAAACGGAAGACAAAGTTGAGAGCTATGATTGGCATGCTTCTAACTATTGCATCAACCTACGTATGGTTGTCTTCGCATTCTCTTCCTCATTATTTGACTACGGGACAACAAAAAGCCATTGCAATATCGCTTTTGTTCATCGCTCTGGCAATCCTGTATCGTGGACCGGCACGCATTAAGAAACAGAATAGGGTTTCTTTTCCAGGTGGTGTGAAGGCGGTAGTCCTCCGTAAGCAGAAGTACAGGTGTGCCATCTGCAAAGAAAAACTCGAGCTGTACGGAAGAGACTTTCATCATAAGAATGGTGATAGATCCAATAATAAACCCTCTAACTGTCAAGTATTGTGTCCTCAGTGTCACAGGAGAAATCATGCAGAAGAGTTAAAATTAGATGTTAGGTAGAATGATATTTCGCCTAGAATCAATCTTTGGCTTGATCTATCTTTCCAGCGGATTGTCGTAGGACTTCTGGCTCCTGATTTAACCGTTTTTGACAGATCCAAACCCACACGTGCTGACAACTAGAATATATCATGATGTGAGGCATTACTAACGACAACCTATTTTAGCGCTAGAAAATTACTTTTATATTCCCCATCACTAAGTAAAAGCTGTGTGGAGGTCGGCGATGATGTTGAGGATAGAAATCGTAAATCCTCAATATTGATACTCGATGATGACTTTGATATCGTCACGGTAATAAAATTAGGTCTTCAAAAGCACCGTTCGTTTGACGTTTATGCATTTACAGACCTAGCTTTGGCATTGGAACATTTTAAGGTAAATGCTTCGAAGTATCGTCTGGTTATATCTGATATTAGAATGCCACAGATGAATGGATTTGAGTTTATAAAAAAAGTTAAAGAAATAAAACCCGAAGTTAAGGTCTTTTTTATGACTGCATTTGAAATTAATGACATTGAATTTAGGAGAGTTTTACCTTCATGAGAATAGATGAATTCATTCAAAAGCCAGTATCACTGGAGAAGTTGACTACCTTAGTACGAAATCATACTACTATCAACTGAAAGAGACAGGGCGTTAATACTTGTAAGGATGCTAGATTTTTCTAAACTTGATATCTTTTTGCAACATATATCTACCAAACCATAACTGTGTATATCCATTATGTGTACTCATTTGAACCAATTCCATGCCGGTAGTTTTCCTGATTTTCGCTATTGGCATTAGCATCTGCGAAGCAATCATTTGTATTGAATATAAGAAATTCTTTATTTCCATCTTTTATATATTCAAAACCGCAATCTTTTGTACTGTCTAAAGTATCCCATATCCACTCCTCACATTCATCTATTGGTAGTTGCATTGACTGGTTCGTAGTACTCATTATTCCTCTGTTATCACTGTAAATTTCATATAATATGTGATTTATAGGTTTTAAATAAATCTTATACTTATGTATTAATCATATACATAAAGCAGATACCTGCGTTATCATAAAGTATGATTCGAATAAGCCTGCTTTGTGTTCTGGTAGTTTCTGGCGTGCTATATCTTCAAATAACTTTTTGGCGCTTTAACATACTGATTAGGAACTGCCTACTGCTAACGAAATCAAGGAACAACTGGAGAAGAATTGGATTAA
>DAOM01000136.1 GCA_002501855.1 Candidatus Nitrosopolaris nunavutensis | reverse complement strand
TCATCGTCATATCATTAGCAACATTTCGATATCTGTATGCAGGCTGGAATATCAGAAGAACAATGATATAAGAATAATAAACGATACGAGTGATTTAGAGACCAGAATAAAAAAAGGCCTCATCATAATACTATAGTTGTTGCTGACGGCTGTGTTCCTTTATCAAGAAGTAGCATCTAAACCAGCCACTCGCAATCCTTGCAACCTGTTCAAGTTTACCTGGTTCTTCAAATAGATGTGTAGCGCCTGAAATAACTGTGAGCTTCTTCTTTTCAGCTTTAATGCCTTTTAGTGCGCTATCATTAAGTTTGAGGACTTCCTGATCTTCTGCACCGACAAGGAAGAGTGTAGGCGCTTGAACTTTTCTCAATATACCCTTTCCGGCCAATTCTGGTCTACCACCACGCGAAACAACAGCGCTAACAATTTCAGGTCTTTCGGACGCTGAAACCAACGCCGCTGCAGCACCTGTGCTAGCACCAAATAGGCCTACAGTAAGATTCTTGGTGTCAGGATTATTTGCAACCCAGTCTACAGCAGAAGTAAGTCGCTTTGATAGTAAGCCAATATCAAATCTGAGCTCTCTCGTCTGGTCATCGATTTTCTCTTCTTCTGGTGTAAGAAGGTCTAAGAGTAAAGTGGTGAGACCGTTCTCATTGAGTTTTCCCGCCACTAATTGATTTCTTGGGCTATGCCTACCACTACCGCTTCCATGGGCAAAGAGAACTATTCCTGCTGAATTTTGCGGAACATGTAGATTAGCATCGAGGAAGATCTTCTCTTTTTGGCCTAAAGGTTCGTTTTGCCTGTCTATGGGAATTTTGACCAACCCCAACTCAGCTTCATGGTTGATAGCACCGTCCTTAATCAAAACCATATCTTCCTAATACGATCTAGCTTTGCATGATATATTTGTAAACAAGTTGCAGTTCTCATCAGTATAGGTTTTGTTATCTGCAGGAGCGGTTATGTCATTCTAAGAGCAGGAAAGCGTGGTAGAAATCGAGGCTAGACCACTAATTCCTATATCACTCGAATTCTAATGTTAGCTTCCCACTCCCTGCTAGGAGCTTCAACTCTTTTTGGAAAAAGTATTCCTTTCCTTGCTTGCTATGAGACTGAGAGAATATAAAACTAGATTCCTGGGTTTAGGTATTGTTTATAATAAAGCGTTCTGCTCACGATACTCACACAAAGGCGACAAGCATTAAGACATGACAGAATGGCAGAAGAGACTGTTCTTAGTACATTTTCGGGACCTTAGAGCACTTTAGTCTTTTCTGTAGTATTAACGTCTGATTCTATCGCGAATTCAAGAGCATAAAGAACATTTTTCGCAAATCAGTCATATGATGGGAGAAATGAGATCTCTTATATGACAGCGATATTTTATTGATGTTTTCATCCATCTTCGTGGGCTTGAGTATAGTATAGGAAAACGTAGGTGGTAGTATTACGATTGCGCCTCTCTTTCGTAGTCATCGTAGCCTTCCCCAATATCATCCTAGTTTCTGGTAATGCTCAATTCCAGTACCTCCGTCGCAGTCCGTCTAGCATCATCACTATCAACTTCTATTGTCCCCAGCTATCGTCATCACCCTTGCCAATTCATCGATATACTTTGCTTCATTGAAAAGAAAAATTATGAATCAAAATATTTTTCAATTACCCTCGACATATTGAGCTTAGCCACATCTTTATCGGCCAATACTTCGGGATGCTTTTGTTTCAAATGTCTTAACGCAAATCTAACATCATCGCCACATAATTTGCATTTTGCCTTTCCAAACATAGAGTTATTGTAATAAGAATTAGTTAAAAAGTGCTCGATCATAGCAAACATCTTCTTACCGGATGTTAAAGATGGGTTGAAAGAAAATCTATTGCCTTGAAATTGTGGGTTGGTTATTCTTTCTTTAATGCAAAAAAGATGAAAGTATAATTACGGCCGCCTTTCCAATGTACAACTTTATCTTCATATGTAAAATCAATTGATTCTGTAAGAGTAAAACCATTGTGTTCTGCAACTTTAATTACATCCTTCTCAATCTCTTCCTTACTGAAAACGTTATTAGGCGACATCTTACGAATATCTTTGGAAATAATTTTGTTGACTAATTTATTGGGCCAATAGTCGCTCGATGTCAAAAGCATTCCACCTTTTTGTAGTATTCTATTCATTTCCTTGAAATAGTTTTGAATATTAACACCATGTTCAATTACCGATAAGGATGTAATATAATCAAACATATTATTTTGGAAGTTAGTTTTTTCGAGGTCTTGAATCGAGATGGCAAATATCTTATTTTCGTACGTTTCTATTATAGGCTTGTAATTTCTTTTGTAAAAAGAGTGTACTATTTTCATTAATGCAGGATACATTATTGTATTTAGAAATAAGTCGCACCCATAGAGATTCTTAAAGCCTAATCTTCGAAGCATAGGTAAGATAGGAGAATCGTTACATCCGACATCAAGAATATATGAGTTTCTATCTGCTCCATTTATTGTATCAATCATTTTGCGAGTATCCCATGATTTTACTCGGTCATGGTGCGGAAACAGACCAAGGGAACGAAGATGATCTATAGCATCATCCACTTCAAATGAGTTTTTCAGAACTGAATTTAATTCCATTTTTTACCAGCAAAATTGCTTTCTAATAAGTAATTTAAACTTATGAAACATATAGGGGAAATTAAAAATGATCTTTATTATTTAACAGGTGCATAGTCTCCGACCAAACAGAATTAGAAGTTGAAATCAAATGCCCACTAGGTCTCAGTTGCAATTTTGGGATGTGCTCAAAAAGCCGAAGGGTCTATAAGATTAATGCAATAGTCACACTCGAACTGAGTACTTGTGGATATGCTCAGACCTGCAAAATCCCAAACTACCATGGGATGACTTACGGAATCGGCTTAAATATCCAGCAACCGGGAGGAGACGGCATGGAAGTGAATATCTACTATATATGAATGCTATAGATAATGAAGGAACACTCGATAAGGAAGCAAGGTCTTCGCTTAAGATATAAACAAATTTCACTACTAATTGATTATTCTCAACACGCTACCACTACCCTATTACAGACCTTGTCTTTACCATATCTCAATGAAGGTTAAAACTAGTCATACTAGCATCACAGATCAGGACGTCTACATCCTTCTCAGTAAAATTCCTCCTGGCAAAGTTTCTACTTACGGAGATATTGCGAAGGCATTGGGACATCCTAAGGCCGCTAGGGCAATAGGTAGAATCATTGCTAATAATCCTAACCCAATATCGATACCATGTCACCGGGTTGTCAAATCAAATGGCGAGATAGGTGGTTTCGCATATGGCGAACAAAGGAAAAGAGAGATACTTGAAAAGGAAGGTATTAAATTCCAAAATAGAATTGTAGAAAACTTTGAAGAGCAAAGATTATCGTTTTAAATAAAACTAAATCCACGCTGAACTAGCGAAATACTAAACCATAAATCTGCTTTTGGATAAAGATATGGCTAAGATAGCTCCACTTTTGCCCCCGCAAAACAGGCGATGGAGGGCTATATTCTAAGTATATTGATGAAGACCTCAGGGGTATTCTAGATTTCACTACCAATTGTGATAGAATGACACAAGAAATGACCACCCAGATCAGAGCTGAGGCGGCACGTGATATCACGACGCAGCTGCCGGAAGCTAAATCTCATTTGTAACAAGTAAGAGGGGTGCAGCATGGGGCTCATAGCCATGTCCTCCACTTTCTAGCTGGTCCAGTTGCAGTTTGATATATGCTTTTTTTAAATCTAGTTATATCATAATTATTATAATAAAGTATGGTAATAAGCAGAAATCATTTAATATCTCAAGAAATATATTAAGAAAATTAGAATATTGTGTGAAAGGATAATTTTTAGATCGAGCGCACTGCCAGCCATTTCATTCAGAACTTAGTCCGAGCGTCATATGCATTACCTACCTAACGGCTGACTGGGTTCATCAATAATAACTAGTTCAACCTACATCAGTTTAATATTGGTGAATACTATACAAAGTTGTATAGTAGGGATGGAACCGCAGAAATATAATTTTAACAGCTTTTACAGATACATTATTGCAAATTCTCTATTCACTACTAGACAAATAGATATTATTTCTAGAAGATTGGAGAATAGGGGCACTATAGAAAATATAAGTTCTGGTGCCTATTATAGACAGGTAAGGCAAAGTAGAACCAAGATAGTAAGATTGTTATATAGTATAATTCTCCTGAAATGCGTTGGTGCTATCGATCACGAAACATTTTTCGCGATTGAAAAAATGGCATCACAAATAGAAGTGATGTTTGATCAAAAGACGAGTGATAATTCAAGAGCTGAAAGTGTGATATCCGTGATTGAGCAGTTAGTAAAAAGAATGTGCAAAGTGTGAATCAATATTATTCTACAAGATTAAATCACGGCTTATTACTTCTCAATGTGATATGTCTCTTGAAATGCTGAATTTAAGTTTGAATCTTGTGATATATATTGTGACTTCATTTGTCATCGGCATGGCAGGTGTGATATTTTATATAAATCTGAAAGCACTCCACAAGAAATCTACTAACCAGACCGATAATAGTGTTGTTGAGGCTGTCATATCTGAATATACACGCAGGCTGCAGGAATTTGAGAGAATAATTGGCGAATTAAAAGTCGAAATTGATACAGTAGAATTGCGAGTGCTGCAACACCCCACATCACAGACTTCCGACGATACCAGTGATATGACCCGCGACTCCTCTACGGATGCGAGAACAGTATCACAAGCTAAATCACAACTGCAAGAACATCACTCACCAACATCTGATGTGATGGAATCGACAACTATCACGCCACCATCGATTGTCACATCCGTGAAAAGCAATCCTACTCTGCATCATAGCACTTCAGACTATATATTGAAATTATTAGTTGAGAAATCCAGAACTTCAAGAGAAATCCAGAATGCTATAGGAAAGACACGAGAACACACATCACGCCTTATGAGAAGGCTTTACGAAAGTAATTTAGTCAGCAGGGACAGTAATAATAAGCCATTCAAATATTATATTACTGACCAAGGACGTAGAGAATTAATATTCCATACTACAACTGGTGAGTCAGAGGCGCCCGATATGAATGTTCATTCTGGTTCGCAGGATTCTCAACTGAATGTTACTGTCCATTAGTAGACGCTGTCTTTGAATTTCTTCTTCTTTATTCCCTGTTGGACATACCTCTCCGTTTGATAAACTAACACTTAACACTTAACACTTAACAC
>DAOM01000067.1:26848-27299 GCA_002501855.1 Candidatus Nitrosopolaris nunavutensis | reverse complement strand
TCGTCTCGTGGGCTCGGAGATGTGTATAAGAGACAGAGCCATATACTGAGCTATTACATAATCGAATCGCATCCTCAAGATTTTCATATACTATTATACATAATATTGGCACGAAAAGCTCATCTGTGAGTAATCTATGACCTTCCGGCAACCCGTCTACAATTGTCGGCTCTACGAACAATCCGTACTTTAAATCACCACTTCTATTAATGCGACCCCCTACCAACAACTTTCCGTCTCGAGATGCTAGGGTCGTATACCTTTGATAATTTTTATAAGCGCCGACGTTTATCAAAGGACCGACAAATGTACTAGGTTCAAGTGGATTTCCTACTTGCAGGCTCTTGCTTCTTTTTACAAGCTTCTCAACAAATTCTGTCTTGATGATTTTTTGAACATATACCTTAGAGCATGCACTACACTTCTGCCCCGAATAACCAAACGCAGCATT
>DAOM01000067.1:26313-26594 GCA_002501855.1 Candidatus Nitrosopolaris nunavutensis | reverse complement strand
CCCGAATAACCAAACGCAGCATTAGATATTCCTTGAACCGCTTCGTCTAGATCTGCGCTTTCAGTAACTATTGCAGGATTTTTCCCACCTAATTCTGCAATAATAGGGCGGGGTTTGGTTTTGTTAAATCGCCTGATCATCTCGTATCCTACTTTTTTTGAACCGGTGAATACAATCCCTGCCACGTGTTCATTTCCAACTATTTCGTGGCCTAGTTGAGCGCCGGGTCCTGTGATGAGGTTCAGAACACCATTTGGCAAACCAGCCTCCTCCATGACTTC
>DAOM01000067.1:25803-25940 GCA_002501855.1 Candidatus Nitrosopolaris nunavutensis | reverse complement strand
GCGAATTTATATCCAATAATTGGAGCATCGCTGGCAGGTTTCAGTACTATTGTGTTTCCTGTAATCAGAGCTCCAATACTCATTCCAATTAATATTGCTGCTGGAAAATTGAACGGTGCAATCACGCCCCATACGCC